>JACQGW010000047.1 GCA_016199325.1 Chloroflexota bacterium | reverse complement strand
GGTTCTCGTACCGGGCGGGCGGCTCCCGAGCCGCCCCTACAACGGTTGCCTGGCGCAATTTGGCGACGCCCACCCTCGGAGCGAAGCGTCCTTGACATTCTCTGGGCGCTCTTCTATAAAGGCTTTTGCTCGGCAAGGACGCGGGCGAAGAGAGAGGAGAGCGATGGCAATTGCCCAGTGGCATGCGATGTGGGATGTGCGGCCGGAGCGGGAGAAGGAGTACGTCCGCTGGGTCGTCGACGTCTTCAAGGCGTACTGGAAGGCGCAGCCGGGGCTTCGGTCGTTCCGTGGCTTCTGGACCGTCGTCGGCGACGGTCCGCTGTACGTTGCCGAGTTCGACTTTGACGACGCCGCCTCCCTGGCGGCCGTGCTGGCCTGCGCGGAGTGGCGGCAGATCCAGAACGAGCTACTGAGCTACGTCACGAACTACACCAGCCGGATCCTCCAGCCGACGGGGCGGGGGGATGACCAGGGGTAGCCGACTCTGCGCCAGGGGTCGGGGGTCGGGGGCCAGGGGTCGGGGGTCGGGAGATGCCGGGCGGACAGGATACTGCCTGGAAGGGCGGGTGATCCGCACGGCGCAGCACGCAGAAGAACAGTTGGCCGTTTGGGCCGGAGGCACAGATGCCTGATATGACCGACGTCGTCGTCGTGGGCGGCGGGATCAACGGCGCCGCCATCGCCTACGCCCTGGCTCGCCGGGGCGTCCGGACGATTCTGCTGGAGCGGAGCTTTCTCGCCTCAGGGCCGACGGGCCGGTCCAGCGCGCTCGTCCGGACCCACTACTCCGACCCGGTGACGGCGCAGCTTGCCGTCGACGCCCTCCGCTTCTTCCGGCATTTCAAGGAGATCACCGGCGCGGAGGCCGGATTCATCCCGATCGGGTTTGCCGTCGGCGTGACCGAAGAACAGCGGCCGGCCGTGGAGGCGACCATCGCGATGAACCGCACCCTCGGCGTCCGGTCCTTCTTCCTCTCACCCCGGGAGCTTCACGAGCTGGAGCCGGCGATGGTTGTGGACGACATCGCCGGCGCGGTCTACGAGCCGGAGTCCGGCGCCGCCGACCCGGCGCTGGCGACGCAGGGGCTGGCGAACCGGGCGCGCGACCTGGGCGCCGAGGTGCAGCTCTACACGCCGGCGATCGAGCTCCTGCGGGACGGCGACCGCATCCGCGGGGTGCGCACGGCGAAGGGCGACGTTCTTGCCGGACAGGTGGTCGTCGCGGCCGGGCCGTGGACGCGCGCACTGATCCAGCCGCTCGGCGTCGAGCTGCCGGTCGTGGCCAGCCGCCACGCCGTGGCGACGTTTTTCCGGCCGCCCGACTGGCCGCAGCAGCACACCGCCTATCTGGACCTGCACCACCTGATGTACGCCAAGCCCGAGATGGGCAACCTCACGACGGTGGGATCGATCGATTCGGCGCTGGACAAGCTGCCGGCCGACCCGGACCGGTACGAGGAGAACGTCACGCCGGACGAAACAGCGCTGTTCGCGGAGCTGGTCACCCGCCGCTACCCGGCGATGGAGGAGGGCCGGCACCACGGGGGGTGGGCCAGCCTGTACGAGGTCAGCCCGGACTGGCACCACATCATCGACGAGCTCCCCGGCGTCCGTGGCTGCTACGTCGTCTGCGGCACCAGCGGGCACGGCTTCAAGCTCGGCCCGGTGGTTGGCGAGATGGTGGCGAAGCTCGTCGCCGAAGGCAGCACCCCCGCCGACCCGGTCCACCAGTTCCGGCTCTCCCGCTTCACGGAAGGCGGGGCCGTCCGGGGAGCCTACGAGGGAGCCGCAGGCGTGCTGGGCTGATTTCTGGGTCCAAGGCAGATCGGCGGCCCCTCCCATGGTCATGCTGAGCGGCAGCGAAGCATCTCCTCGACGGTGCCGGTTCAGGCCGGGGAGATGCTTCGCTGCCGCTCAGCATGACAGACGGGGAGTTGCCAGGATCGCCAACGGGCTTGCCGGATGCACCTTCTAGCGCAACTGGCCGGCGAGCTGGGCCAACTGTGCGGCCATCTGTGCGGCGAGCCTGGGGTCCAGCTTGTTCTTGCGCGCGAGCTCTTCGATCCGCTTGCGCAGGTCCTCCACGTCTTCCCGGGCATCACCGCGATCTCCCCTGGCAAGCTGCGTCTGAATGTCTGCGAGCTGCTTCGGGATCTCCCGCACCTCCTTGCTGCCGTGCTCGGCAAGGCCGGCGCTCTGGGCGAGCGCGATGAGGTCGCCGATGCGCTGCTGGGCAGTGGGCGTCGCCGTAGCGCGTCTCGACCCCACGACTGCCCCGGCGGTTGGGGTGGGCGTCTTGATCGCCTGCAATGCGGGCGTTGCCGTGGTGCTCGTTGGCACTGCGGTGGTGACCGCTGGGGAGGCGGGCGTTGTCGCGGCCGGTGGCGTCGGCAACGACGCCGAGACGCCGAGCTAGGTGAGCACCGTCGCCACCGTACCCAGCACGCCGGATACTTCCGCAATGGACTTGATTCGGGAGGATGACATCGGACGGTCCTGAGCTTCCAGACGAAAGATCTCGCGCGGTCCGGGAATGCAAGTCACGTACCAGACGAACTGACGGCGTGGAATGGTTCTTGAAGAAGGCGTCGCGCCATTCACCTGAAGGAGGGAAGCGACGATGGAATTCGAGACAGTGGCTCAGCGCGCCTGCTACGAGCGCATCGCGCCGTGGATGCAAGAGCTGTTCGGGGCCTTTGTGGAGGCACATCCGGAGGTCCCAGCCTTCGTCATGTACTTTGGCAGCGCCAGCGCGCAGACGGTAGTCTCACCCTGGGGGGACGACGACGCCACGATTACCACCCGGTCGTACGTGGTCCAGGGCGCGGACCTGGTCCCGGACCTGCTGCATTACCTGCTGCGCAAGACGGCCGACATGCGCTTCGGCGCGTTCGGGCTGGACGAACAGGGCCGGATCGTCTTCGAGCATACGCTGATCGGGGCGACCTGCGACAGGACCGAGCTGAAGACGTCCATCCTGGCGGTGGTGAACGTGGCCGATCGCGCCGACGACGAGATCGTCACGCGCTGGGGTGGCGTACGGGCGCTCGACCGGGCCACGCTGGCTCCGACCGGCCAACGGTAATCCGGCCTTCGGCGCGCATCACCTCTTGACTTTTCCCGGGGCTGCTGTATAATGCGTATAGAACATCTGTTCGTCTCTGGGCGTCGGCTCGATCCAGCACCGCAGGGCGGACGGGGTTCGGCGCTGCCTGACGGCGACCATTGTGTGCTGAAGTGATGTGCGGAGGTGGTGTGTTCATGAAGAAGGAGTTTATCGTCGAACGGCAGGGAAAGTCCTTCGTCCTCTATGCGGGCTTGCTTGACGAAGCGCACGCGCAGGGGCTGAAGGCGATCAGGACCACGCTGCTCCAGATTCCGACCGATGCCAACGAGCACGTTGCCATCTGTCACGCCACCGTCGAGACGGAGAAGGGCACCTTCGACGGCATCGGCGATGCGTCGCCCACGAACGTGGCGCGGGCGATGGTGCCGTGCCTCATCCGTATGGCGGAGACCCGTTCGAAGGCGCGCGCGCTCCGGGATGCAGTGAACGTGGGCGTCGTCGCGCTGGAGGAGCTGGGCGAGAGCGACGAAGTCCTGGGCGGCGACGAACCGCCCGCGCGGGGGCGCTCAGAGCAGCCGGTGGGCGGTGTCGGCGAACAGCCGCCCGCCGCGCACGAGCGGCCCGCGACGAGCTGGGCTACCGGCAACGGCGCCGCGCCGAATGGTATCCTGGCGACGCCCAACCAGGTCAACGCCATTTACGCCATCGCGCGCAACGAGCGGCAGATGACCGAGGAAGAAGCGGACGAGCAGTCGAAAAAGCTCTTCGGCCAGCCGCCCGCCAAGCTGACGAAGCGACAGGCCTCGGAGCTCATCGACCGCCTGAAAGGGGGGACGGTCGGCCGCTAGGAACTCGGCAGAAGCTCTGAGCTGCGGCGAAGCATCTCCTCGGTCGGGAACCGGCACCGCAAAGGAGATGCTTCGCTGCGGCTGAGTGGTGCATCCGGCAAATCTGTTGGGGATTGGCCAGCCTCCATTGTCATGCTGGGCCGCAGCGAAGCATCACCCCGTCGTTGCTGATTCGCGCCGGGGAGAGGCTTCGCTGCGGCTCAGCATGACGGACGGAGAGTAGTCAGGATCAGCAAGTGATTTGTCGGATGCACCACTGAGCACGACGGAACTCCCCTGCGCTCCCCCGAGTTCCTACGAGCTCTCCCGAGCGATCATGAGAGCGGCACGGCGGCCAGCCGCGGCCGTGCGTTGACCTGCTCCTCGTAGAATGGGTACCAGTGGTGGGTCGTCCAGTACTGGTAGGCTTGCAGCTCGGCCCCCAGCCCGCGTTTGACCAGCTCCCGGGTGACGACGTTGCCGTGATGGGGATGCCGGTAAGGGCGCGGCAGCGGCGACCCGAAGCCGTGGGCGTAGTGGACGAGCTCGTGGGCGATGGTGACGTCGCAGATCGTCTCGGGCACCGCCTGGTGCTGGAGCAGGTGGTTGATGCCGATGTACGTCCATCGGCCGCTTTCGGAGAGACGGATCACCCCGAGCCGGCGCCGCCAACTGCGGGCAAACTCGATCTCCACCTGGTTGACGCAGGGGACGTCCGGAAAGTACTCGTTCCAGATCGCCATCAGGTGATGAGCCAGCCACGTGTTGGTGCGCTCGTTGAGGACAGAGAGACTGGGCGCGGGAGACAACGCCTGGTGCGCAGGACACGTCACCATGAGCTGCTCTACTCCGGAAACAGTCTACATGAGCGAGTATCGTAGGACAAGGTGCAAGGGTTGTTCTGCGGCCGACCCGGGCCCGGAGCACGCGCCCGTCGTCCCGATTCCTGGGAGAGACGATGGGCGGCCTGCCGTCTTGACGCCGTTTCCGGAATGGGCCACAAGCCAACCGGAATCCTAATGGACGTTTTCTGGCCTGTCAATAGTCATTCCGGCGAGTTTGCAGCGCGTTCCGCACAGGCCGATCAGCCCCCGGGCCGGCACAGCGCCCCGATCGGTTACCCGGTCAATGGATAGATGCGCTCGATACGGATCGCCAGGATGCAGCGGCGGTCACGCACCATCGCCTCGTCGAACTCCTGCCAGTTCGGGTGGGGCCGGCCCGCGATCATCTCGTAGATGCGCCGCAGGTCGGGAATCGGGTCCTGATCCTGAATCTCGGCGTGGCCCTCGACCACCACGTACTCATACCAGCTCTCGCTCTCGACCGTCATCGTCACCCGTGGATCGCGGCGGACGTTCTTCGTCTTGGCGCGATCCTGGGTGACCGAGATCTTGAGCAAGCCATCGTGGTCGAGGGCGTAGGCGATGTGGGACAGTTGAGGGCGACCATCTCGTTTGATGGTCGCCAGCACCCCTCGATGATTGCGGGCGATGAACCCCCGCGCGTGCTGCTCGTTCACGCGACCCTCCCTGCTGCTACGGCCAGACCAGCTTGCCGTCGCGGTAGATCTTCCGCTGGATGGCGTCGGCGAAAAAGAGCTGCGGCTCGACCTGGTTCTTAATCAGCCCGAACTCGGCGAGCCCATCCTGAAGCTCCGCCCACTGCTCGACGGTCTGCCAGCCCAGGCCCAGCTTTCGGGTCTGGTCGGTCAGCGCGCTCTCCTTCTCGGCGGCGAGCATGTACTCCTGGTGGGAGCGGTCCTCTCTGGGCGCGTACTTCATGACGTGGTCGATGGCCTCTCCCGGGTTCTTCAGCGCGTAGCTCAGGCCGTTCAGCGCCGCCTTGACGAATCGCTCGAAAAGGTCCGGGTCGGCGGCCAGCAGCTCCCGGTGGGTCGACCAGATCTGGCCCATGGAGGGCACGCCGTAGTCGGCGGGGTCGAAGATGTTGAGCTCGAAGCCGAGGCGGCGCAAGATGTCCGGCTCGTTCGACTTGAACACCGGCAGGACGTCGACCTTCCCCTCGGTCAGGACGCGGACGTCGAACCCGACCGAAACCTCGCGAACTTTGGACCGGTCGACTCGGGCCGCCTTGAGCATCGCGATGTACTCGAAGGTTGGAATGGCCTTGTAGCCGACGATCTTCCCCTCGAACTTCTTCGGCTCGTCGATCCCCGACGACTTCAAGCTGACGAGCGCGCCATCGCCCCGCTGAGTCAGGACGGCTAGCGAGATGAACGGGATGCCTTCGCCGGTCACGTTCTTGACCAGACTCGACGCCGTCTCCGTGATCACGTGGACCTGCTTGGCAGCCAGCAGCTTGGCGTGCTCGCCCTGGCCGGCCGAGTGCTTGATCTCGACCTCGAGCTGCTGGTCTCTGAACATGCCCACCTCCTGGGCGACGTAGACGCCGACGAAGCTCACGTTGGCCTGGGCCTTGAACCCGGCCATGAAGGTCAGCTTCTTTGGAGCCTTCAGGGCCGCCGGCGCGGTCGGCGGGACGGGTGTGGGCGCCACGGGCACCACCGCCTTCGTCTGAGCCGGGGTTGGTGTCGCCGATGGCGCCGTCGGCTGGGAGGCGCAGGCGGCGCCGAGCGATCCGGAGATCGCGGTTGCCACGAAGGCTGCCAGGAACCGTCGACGGCTGACTGGCGCATCCGCCACGCCGCTGGCAGAACGGGTGCCCCCCACCCCGTCATGCTGAGCCGCAGCGAAGCATCTCCCCGCCTCGAACCGGCAGCGATCGGGAGATGCTTCGCTGCGGCTCAGCATGACAGACGGGGCGCGCGTGGGATCGCCGGGTGACTCGCTGCGGCTCAGCGTGACAGACGGGGAGCGTGCGGGACCGCCGGGTGACTTGTCAAGCGTAGCAGCAGAGCCAGTTGCGGGTGTGACGTCTTCAACAAGAGACCGTATCAAATGCCCCATCATTCTCCCTCCTTGGTTGAGAGGATCGATTCGTGCCAGAATAGCCAGTGGCGCTCGAGCGCGTCGACGAGCAGGTAGAGCGCGATGCCGATGATGGCCAGCACCAGAACGGCCGCCGCCAGCGTCGTCATGTCCAGGTTGGAGTTGGCGAGGATGATGACGTGCCCCAGGCCGCGGTCGGCGCCAACCCATTCGGCGACGAAGGCGCCGACGACGCTGAGCGTGGCCGACACCTTGTAGGCGCTGAACAGGTAGGGCAGCGCGTGCGGCAGCCGGAGCTTCCAGAAGACCTCGGCCGGCGAGGCGGCCAGCGACCGGAGGAACTCGAGCGCGCGCGGATTGACCGAACGGAAGCCGGTCATCGCGTTCGAGAGAATCGGGAAGTAGCTGATCAGCGCGGCGACGACAATCTTGGGCGCCGGGCCGAAGCCGAGCCAGAGCACCAGCAGCGGCGCAATCGCCACCACCGGCGTCACCTTGACGGCCACGGCCAGCGGAAACAACGCCCGCTCGGCCCACCGGGCGTGCGACATGAGCACCGCCGCCGACAGGGCGACGACACTCGCCAGCGCCAGTCCCGCCATGGCCTCGGCGAAGGTCACGGCGGCCTCGCCGAGGAAGTACGGCAGGTCGCCGGCAGCACGGGCCAGGATCGCCGACGGCGCCGGGATCAGGTAGGCAGGGGTGCGTGTCCAGCGAACCCCCGCCTCCCAGCCGAGTCCGATGGCCAGGAACACCGCCAGCGCCGGCCAGTGCTGCGCGAGCGGAAACCCGCGAACAGAGCGCCCGCGCTGCGCCTGGAGAGCCAGAGCGACCCGTTCGGCGCGCTGCATCGGTTATCGCTCCAGCAGGGCTGCGCGGAGCCGCGCGGCGTATTCCAGGAACGCCGGGGATCGCTCGATGGACTCGTCGCGCGGGCGTGGCAGCTCTATCGGCACCACCTCACGCAGCCGCCCCGGCTGGCCGGCAAGGACGACGACGGCGTCCGAGAGGACGATGGCCTCGGCGATGCTGTGCGTCACGAAGAGGACAGTCTTGCCGGTTCGGCCCCAGATGTGCAGGAGCTCGTAGCGCATGTGCGCCCGCGTGATCTCGTCGAGCGCCCCGAAGGGCTCGTCCATGAGCAGGATGCTCGGGTAGTGGACGAGCGCGCGGGCGATGGCGACCCGCTGCTGCATGCCCCCCGACAGTTGGTGCGGATAGGCGTCGTGGAAGCTGCTCAGCCCGACCAGGTCGAGCAGGTCGGCAGTGCCGCGCGGCCGCCGCCGGTTGGCCGACCGATTCACCTCCAGCGAGAGCTCGACGTTGGCCGTCACCGTCCGCCAGGGGAGCAGGCCAGGATCCTGGAAGACGAAGCCGATGCTCTTGCGGCGCTGGGCCTCCTGTGGCGGCAGACCGCCGATGACCACGGTCCCCGCCGAGGGCTCGACGAGCCCGCCGACGATCCGCAGCAGGGTCGACTTGCCGCAGCCGCTTCTGCCGATGACCGACACGAAGCGCCCGCGCCCGACCGTCAGGTCGACGTCCCGGAGCGCCTCGATCGACCGAGCAGGCCCGGCGAACTGCTTGGACAGCGCGCGCACGACGATGTGATCCATCTGGTCTCGGCGACAGGGCTCAGCGTTCAGCCGCTGGGCCGGACTCAGGCATTCGCAGCCTCGGCAGCACGTGGCGGCCGTACGCCTGAAGGAACTCCTCCTGGTTGGCCCCCACGTTGTGCAGGTAGACCTCGGTGAATCCGAGGTCCAGGTAACGCTGGACGTGGGCGCGGTGTTCTTCGATATCGGCCGAGATCAGGACGCGGCCGGCGAAGTCCTCCGGCCGGACCAGCGGTCGGATCGCCTCGAAGTCCTCCGGCGTACGGATGTCCTGTTTCGGGAAGCGCATACCGCCGTTGGGCCACTCGGTCATGGCCTGCTCTGTCGCCTGTTCCCCGGTTGCAGCGTACGAGACGTGGAGCTGAATGATGCGCGGCATCTTCGCCGGGTCCTTGCCCGCCTCGCGCGCCCCCTTCTCGAAACGGCCCATGAGCATCCGGATCTTCTCGTCGGCGGCGCCCACGGTGATGATGCCGTCGGCAAAGCGCCCGGTTCGCTCGGCGTTGACCGGACCGGAGGTCGCCACGTAGATCGGCGGCGGGGTCGCCGGCAGCGTGTAGAGCCGGGCGGTCTCCATCTGGAAGTACTTGCCCTGATGCCGCACGTTCTTGCCCGTGAAGAGCTTCCGGATGAGATCAATCGCCTCGTACAGCTTCTCGACCCGGGTGGGCGCCTCCGGCCAGTATTCGGCGAGGATGTGCTCGTTCAGGGCCTCGCCGGCGCCCAGCCCGAGCCAGAACCGGCCGGGGAACATCGCCTCCAGCGTTGCCGCTGCCTGGGCGACAATCGCCGGGTGGGAACGGTAGCCGGGGGGCGTCACGCCCGTCCCGAGGCGCATTCGGGTCTGCACGCCAACGGCGCCAAGCCACGACCAGACGAACACCGCCTGGCCCCGCGGCGTCCACGGGTTGAAATGGTCGGAAGCCATGATCGACGTGAAGCCGACCTCTTCGGAGAGCCGGCACCAGCGCAGGAGGTCGTTCGGCCGGAACTGTTCGAGCATCGCCGAGTAGCCAATCGTCGCCATTGCTTGCCTCATCGAAAGAGATCCCGCGCCGGGTCCATCAGGAGCTGCCGGACGGAGCCGGTCGCGGGCCGGTACGGATAGCCGCGGACGATCGCGACGGGACGGCCGGCAACCTTCCCCATCACGAGCTCGGCGGCCGACGCCAGCTCGTCGGCCACCGCCAGGACGCTGACCGCCAGCGTGTAGCCGGAGGGATCGACGACGCCGCGGTAGTCCGCCAGGGGGTCGAGCCCGGCGACGCCGATGGCGACGTTGACAATCCCCTCGCGCCACGGACGGCCGAAGGAATCCGAGATGATCACCGGGACGTCGAGTCCGGTCCGGTCGCGCACGCCGCGGCGAATCGCCTCGGCGGAGCGGTCCGGGTCCACCGGGAGCAGACAGACCGTCTCGGCGCCCGGCACGTTCGAGGCGTCGACGCCGGCGTTGGCGCAGACGAAGCCGTGGCGCGTCTGGGCGATGATCAGGCCGCGATCCATTCGGACGACGCGGGCGCTCTCGCGCAGGACCACCTCGACCTGCCGCGGGTCCTTGCCGTACGTCCGCGCGTACTCCTCGGCAATCGCCGACGGCGTGACCGTCCGCAGGTCGACGAGCCGTCCTTCCGCCTTGGAGACGATCTTCTGCGTGACGACGAGGAGGTCTCCCGCCACCAGAGGAGCTCCACCGTCCGCCGCCGCCTGGACGATGGCGCCGGCCAGATCGACGCCCGGCTCGATCTCGGGCAGGCCGTCGATGCCGATGATGCGAAGCTCGGCCGGCGAGGTCGGGACATTAGCCAATTCAGTGCCTCCGCGGTTCGTTTTGTACGGCATTCTACACGACGGCGAGCGTTCGGCCGAGGCCACAGCCCGCCAACGACACACTGGTCGGCTTGCCGGTGATCAGCTCGGCGATGACCTTCCCGGTGGCCGGACCGCAGCCGACGCCATGATGGAAGTGGCCGGTGGCCAGGATGAAGCCCTGGACCTCGTCGACCCAGCCAAGGAAGGGGAGATGGTCCGGCGTGGCCGGGCGCAGGCCAGCCCAGCTCCGGATGACGTTGGCGTCCCGGAGAAAGGGGTAGAGCGCGCAGACTCCCCGGGCGAACTCTGTGATCATCGACGGCTCGGTGTTCTTGTTGTAGCCGACGAACTCGCGGGCGCTCCCGATCATGAAGGTTCCGGACTTCGTCTGTCGTATCGACGGTCTCGCTCCCCCGAGGATCCGGGTGATCATCCGGGGCATTGGCTCGGTCACGAGCACCTGCCCCCGGGAGGGAATGACCGGGACGTCCAGCCCGACGAACCGGCCGATCTGGCCGGCCCAGGCCCCGGCGGCGTTGACGACCAGGCGCGTCAGGATTCGCCCCCGATCAGTCTCGACGGCCGTGACAGCGCCGCGCTGCACTTCGATGCCGGTGGCCATCGCCGGGCAGAGGAGGTGAGCGCCGAGCTTGAGGGCAGCTCGCGCAAAGGCGGCGGTGAGGCTGAGAGGATTGACGTAGCCGTCGATGGGGCAGAACGCCGCCCCAAGCAGGTGGGGGGGGAGCAACGGCTCGATCGCGAGTGCCTCCTCCGGGCTGAGCACCTGGACGTCCAGGCCGGCGGTCTGCTGCCGTGCCGCCTCCTGTCGAGCCTCCGCGAGCGCCTCCGGCGTCAGGCAGATCCGCAGCGCCCCGGCCTGGCGGTACTCGGTCTCGGAGCCGAGCTCGTCGTCCAGTCCCGGCAGGAGGCGGGTGCTCTCACGGACCAGCCTGGCCAGGATGCTGCCCGGCTCCTGGCCCATGTTCAGGACGAGGCCGACGTTGGCGCCGGACGCCTCAGCGGCAATGCCCCGCCGCTCCACCAGCGTGACCGCCAGCCCGGCCTTCGCCAGGTAATAGGCGGTCGAGCACCCAATGATCCCACCACCGATGACGACAGCGTCAGACGGACCAGTTGTCATACCGTTGCCCCTCCACCCAGAAACCCGTTCTCAGACGGCGACGAGCGCCCGGTCGAGGCCGCTGCCCGCCAGTGAGATGCTCGTCGGCTTGGCCGTGATCAGCTCGGCGATGACCTTCCCGGTGGCCGGCCCACCGCCGACGCCATGATGAAAGTGGCCGGCAGCGACGATGAAGCCCTCGATCTCTTTCACCGGACCGAGGAATGGCTGGTGATCCGGCGTGGCGGGCCGCAGGCCCGCCCACGTGCGGATGATGCGGACGTCCCGCAGCCAGGGATGGTTGGTGGAGAATCGCTTGCTGAGCTCGGCGAGCGTCGCCGCCAGGTTCTGCTTGTCGTAGCCCACGAACTCGCGCGTGCTGCCGATGATCACGTTGCCGGCCCTCGTCTGACGGAGGCCAGGCCGCTGGCCGGTGACGATGCGGGTGATGAGCCTGGGCAATCGCTCGGTCAGCAGCACCTGGCCCCGAGCCGGGACGACGGGAATGTCCAGGCCCACGAGCTGGCCGATCTGGGCGGACCAGGGGCCGGCGGCGTTGACGACGGTACGCGTCAGAATCCTCTCCCGGTCGGTCTCGACCGCGGCGACTCTGCCCCGCTGGATCTCGATGCCTGTGACCGTCGCCGGGCAGAGGATCCGGGCGCCGAGTCGGACGGCAGCGCGGGCAAGCCCGGTGGTGAGGCTCATCGGGTTGACGAGGGCGTCAGATGCGCAGAACGCGGCGCCGATAACGTCGGGCGAGACAAACGGCTCGAGCGCGCGGGCTTCCTCTCCGCTGATCATCCGGATGTCGAGGCCGGCGGCCTTCAGGCGGCCAGCCCGCTCCTGGCCCTCAGCCAGCGCCTCCGGCGTGACGAAGGTCTGGATCGTGCCCACCTGTTGGAGCTCGAAGTCGACGCCGAGCTCCTGCTCCAGCTCCGGCAGCAGTCGGCTGGTCTCCCGCACCAGCTCGAGCATGACGGTGCCGGGCTCGTGGCTGATACTCAGGACCATGCCCATGTTGGCACCCGACGCCTCCGCGGCGATCCCACGCCGCTCGACGACGGTGACCTCCACGCCGGCTTTGGCAAGATTGTAGGCGATGGAGCATCCGATGATCCCTCCGCCGATGACGACGACCTCTGACGAATGACCGGCCATTCCTCCACCCTTCCATCCTTCCTTGAGCGCAAGTCGTCTCAGAGAGCGCAAGTCGTCTCAGAGTCCCCGCACGAGGGCGCGTTCGATTGGCATGCGAATGGTGATCCGGTGGTGGCTGGCGAACCTCTTTTGAGGAAGGACTGTGCCGCTGGTGAAGGCAACTGGTCAGCCACCGGGAACCTCGCCCGTGATCTTGGCGTATTCTACCACCACGACCCAGTTTGCTCAATCCGTCCCCCGGATCGTGAGTCCCAGCGCGTTACCTCTGCCGCTTCCCCACGGCAACCTCGTCGCTCAGCTCTTTGTCGGCCAATGCAGGCGGCCGCCTCGTCTGTGCCGCCGCAAAGCGGAATCGAGTGTCAGTTGTCCGTACCAGCGCGTAATCGACCGGGCCGTCGCGATCCGCTCGACGCTCTGGACCGTCGAAGCGAGCGCCCGCGCACCGACCACTCCGAGCACGGGGTTCACCAGGCTGTGGAACTTCACCTGGATGTCGTCCTCCGAGAGGGGGTTTCCTGGCATCCCCTTCGGCGTATCCACCAGCCGCTCGACCGCACCGCCTGGCCAGGTGATGCGCACCAACGCCGACCGCTTGTTGGGAAAGGCGCTGGTGAACGCGGGCTCCTCACGGACGCGCACCCGCGCCGCAAGGTCACGTGTCGGCTGATCAGTGAGACTGGCGGCCTCGAACGCCGACGGTGCCACCGGACCGGCACGCAGTGCATAGGCCACGTTGAACGGCAGGCTGAACCGTGCTGCCATCGCCGAGTCCGGGGCTCGATTGTCCAGAACGGCTGCGGCCCGGTACGTCATTACCTGGATGGCGCTCACCCGGGCCAGTGGAACCTCGGGCGCGGCGGCCAGCGCCGCATCGATGGCCGAAGCCAGGTGGCCGCACGAGGCGTGGCGCTTGAAGTAGACGTCCCTGAGCGAGAACTGCTTCCCGAGCCCTTCGACGATCTCCGCCGGCCTGGGTGTTGGCGTGTACGCCTGGAAGAAGCCATCGCTGCCTTCGAGGGCAGCCGCCGGTCCGGTCATGCCCGCCTCAGCCAGCAGCACCGATAGCACACCGGACTGGGCAGCACGACCGCTATGGAGACACTTCACCGTTGCCCCATCGGAGAGGAAGGCGAAGATCCCGCTCGCCTGCGAGGCGGCGATGCCGAGCGCATGCACCATTTGCGACGGTCGGAGCCCCATGGCGCGGCCGGCCGCAGCGGCTGCCCCCAGGGCACCGACCGTCCCGGTGGTGTGGAACCCCTGGTACCGATGTTGGGGATTGATCGCCGCGCCGATCCGCCCGGCGACCTCATAGCCGGCGATGACGGCGGCCAGAAACGTCGCTCCGTCTGTCCCCGCCCGTTCGGCCATAGCGAGCGCGGCGGGCACGACGACGGCGCCCGGATGCAAGCCGGTGGCCCGGCTGTGGGCATCGTCGAGCTCCAGGGCGTGCGCGAGCATCCCATTGATCAGCGCCGCGTCGGCCCAGCCGGCTTGCCGCCCACTCGCAATCGTAGCCTGATGCGCCGTCGGCAGAAGCTCGGCCAGCCCCAGCGCCGTCCGCCCCTCGGCAGCAGCGCAAGCGGCCAGAACGGCGCCCAGATGGTCCAGGACACACCACCGGGCCATCGCGAGCACTTCGGTCGGCACCCGGTCGACGTCGACGCCGGCCGCGTACTCGCCCAGACTTTCGAGGAGGGTAGGGCCGGAATCGCCAGTCATCTTGCGACCACCTGCGGTCTGAAGGTACTGTAGATGCTTCCTCGTCCAGAAAACCTGACCGGCGTCAGGTGACGACCGGTAGCTTCAGGCCCGCCTCATCGAACGCCCGCGCCATCAGGGCGCGCCCCTCGGCTGAAGCCAACGGCAGGGGTGGGCGGACCGGTCCCCCTGCCAGTCCTACCAGGTCCATGCCGATCTTGACGCCGGCCGCGTGGCCCACCGCCTTGAACGCACGACGCAGCGGTGCGAGTCGAAGAAAGAGTGTGCGGGCCTCGACATATCGGTTCTCCCTGATGAGGTTGTACATCTCGACAAACGGCCCGGCGAGAAAGCTGGCAGTGGTCGAGGTGCAGCCGATCATCCCGAGCGCCAGCGTCTGGTAGATCATCGCCTCAGATCCTCCGATAACGGCCATCTTGTCATCGACCAGAGCAACGGTCTCCGCAAGCTCATGCACGTTCGGCGTGGCTTGCTTGACTCCGACGATGCGGGGATCGGCCGAGACCAGATCGAGCAGCATCTCCGGCGTCCAGTTGAAGCCCGCTCGCTCCGGCGCGTTGTAGAGGAAGACGTTCACGTCCGCTTCGCGTGCCACCCGTAGGACGTGGTCCTTGACGCTCGTCGGCGATACCTGGGCGAAATAGGGAGGGGTGAGCATCACGGCGTCGGCTCCGGCGGCGCGGGCGAAGCGACTCAGCTCGACCGCTTCGAGCGTATGCACGTGGGAGGCGCCGACGATGACCGGCAGCCGTCCACCGACCTCCTCGACGGTCACCTGGATCAGGGCCTTGCGTTCCTCGAAGCTGAGGGAGTGGAACTCCCCCTGGGTGCCCATGAGGACCAGAACGTGCGCGCCGCCGTTCACGGCGTGGCGGACGTTGCGTCGATGCCCGTCGAGGTTGAGGGAGAGGTCCTCCCTGAAGGGCGTGATCAGAATGACGTGGATGCCACGCCAACGCGCTCTGTCATCCATGCGGTTTGCTCTCCTCGAACGATGAACTTCATAGGCCCCACAGACTCGGAATCAGCTGCTCCAGGCCGAGCGCGCGGAGCGTCTCCGGCAGCGGGCGCGTCGTGGCCGGGTCGTAGCCGATGGTGCGATAGTACGTCTCGCGCATCATCTGCCAGTGGGGAGCCACGCCGATGCCGGCGTTCGGGCCGTCCGTCGGCGTCGCGCCGTAGCGCGGCGATGGGATCTCCGATTCCGGGCCGATGCCACAACGCAGGTTGAACGCGCGTAGAGTGGCCGCAATCCGCCTGCCGACGGTCAGTGCCTCGTCGAAGGTGAAGTTCCAGCCGGTCGCTGTGCTCAGCGCCCGCACAACGTGCTCCAGGCTCGTGCGCGTCGTGATGATGCACGTCCCGAGCGACTCCTCGAAGTCGCGCCGGCCCAGCGCCCTGCCAAGGGCTCCGGCGACCTCGCCGGGATCGAAGGGGTTCCGCCGCGCTGGAATACCCAGTTCGGTGGGAAAGGCAATCGGAATGACCTCCAGCGTTCCGGTGCTGGCGACGCAGGTGTCGAGGAACTCCTCCCATCGCCCCCGGTGATCGTGGCTGCGTGGCGTGTGGCCCTTGTGGGTGAAGATCGCGCAGTTGTACGCCGGTCCGCCAACATGCTCGGCAGCCCGCTTGACCCCTTCGGCCAGGATATTGCCGAAGCCCTCGCGACGAGCGATGAGCTGGAGCAGCCGCTCGGCGGCCTCGGCGTTCCCCCACGGCACCGCCAGGCCGCACTCCTCCGCCGTCAGATAGCCCTTCTCCTGGCACTCCATCACCCACCCACAGAGCCAGCCGAACTCGTTGACGTCGACGCCGGCTCGGTCGATCTGGGTATTCAGCCAGGAGATCGCGACCGGGTCCGTGCAGCCGATGGTCATGCCGGCGCCCGCCCAGCCTTCGTACTCCGGCTCGTCGACGATCTCGCCCTTGTGCGGGCCATCCGGGATCACGTGCATGTGGCAATGGTGCATGCCGCAGGCAACACACTGGTGCCCGCGATGCGCGAAGCGGCGACGGACTGTCGGTGCCTCGAACTGTTCCACCGGACTCGGATCGGGATAGACGTTCGTCGTGTAGTTCCTGATCGGCAGGGCCCCGATCTTTTCGAGGGCCAGCGTCCCGTTCATGGTTCCGTTTTCGTACGTCCCGCGCGTAGTGGGGTCGGTTCGCAAACTGTGGGCGATCTCGTCGGCGACCTGGAAGAGGCCGTGCGGGTCGGGCACCTTGAGCCCATGGCTACCGCGCGCGATGGCCACCGCCTTGACCCGCTTCTTGCCCATGACGGCGCCGCAGCCGTTCTTGCTGGCGACGTGGCCGTAGTCGCCAGCGATCATGGCAAAGCGGACGAGGCGCTCGCCGGCCGGGCCGATCCCGTAGACACTCATCTGGTGGCCGGCGAAGCCGCACTCCACCAGGAGGGCGTCTTGAAGCTCCCAGGTATCCTTACCCAGCAGGTGTGTGGCGTCCCGAATCTCGACGTCGTCGTCCTGGATGAACAGGTAGACCCAGCCATCGGCCTGACCCTGGAAGACGATGGCGTCGTAGCCGGAGGACTTCAGGTTGGCGCCGAAGAAGCCCAGCGCGTGGGTGGAGGTGGCGCCGTTGTTCAGGGCGCCGCGGGTGACCACGCTGAGGGCCCCGCTCCCCCAGATCGGTAGGCCGGCCAGGGGGCCGGTCGCCAGGATCAACCGGTTTTCCGGGTGGTCCCAACTTACCTCGGCCGGCACCTCGTCGTACAGGATCTTCGCCCCCAGCCCGGTCCCGCCAATCCACGCGCGCAGCATCGTCGGGTCCACTGGCTCGGCCCAGGTTCGTCTCGCCGTCAAATCGACGCGCAGAATTCGGCCGGCATAGCCGCCGGGCATCGCGTGGTTCACGTTGGCCACCTCCATGAAGATGGGTCTGGTTTGGGGTTTGGGGTCTAGGGTTTAGAGTTCGAGGGCTTCCACGCAACCCAAACACTAAACCCAAACCCCATCTTGGGTACGCGTCAGCCGAGCACGGTTACCGGCAGCAACCGTCCCGCTGTCCCTGCCGCCACATAGGCGCGCCGGATATCCCACGGGTTCTCTGCCAGCGGCCCCTTCCCTACGCCCAGGCTGATCCCGGTCTGGACAAGTCCCTTCAGCATGCCCACGTCGTTCGTCGCCCAGACGTCCCGGGCCGGCCCGATCAAGATGGCACCGATCAGGCGGTCGCCGTCCCAGGCGAGCTTCCGATACGCCCGGCCGTCCCGCCGGACGGCCACCATCGTCTCGGCGCGTTCGGCGTCCCAATTGCCGAAGCTGGCGATCTCCAGATCGAGGACGTCGACGACGTTCATCAACAGGCTACCGGCGTAGGCGACGTCGCGCCCCGCCATGTTCGCCCCGGCGACCCGACCGTGATCCATCGCGGTCGGCTCGATGGCATGCACAGCCGGCTCGCCGGTGACGCGGTCGCGTCCTTCGGCCACGTCGCCGGCCGCGTACACGTTCGGGACGTTCGACCGCTGGTGATCGTCCACGATGATGCCGTGGTTCAGGGCGATGCCGGAGCCGGCGAGCCAGTCCAGGTTCGGCCGAATACCGGTGGCCATGACGACGAGGTCGGCTTCGACCGCCTGGCGGCCCTCGATCAGCAGGCGCTTCCGGTCGCCCGCGTCCTCGATGGCCGTGATCCGCACGCCGGTCTGGACGCCGATGCCATGGCGGGCCAGCCACGCCTCGACGAGCGGGGCGCCGGTCCCATCGATCATGCGCGGGAGGACGCGGGGCGCGATCTCGAGGACGATCAGGCGAACGCCGCGGCTTACCAGCGCGTTCAGGATGGTGAAGGCGATGAAGCCGGCGCCGACTACGGCCACGGCCATCCCCGGCCGGATGGCACCGATGACGCCGCGACACTGGTCGAGCGTCCAGAGGTTGAAGATGCGCTCGCCGTCGGCGCCGGGGATCGGGGGTCGGACCGCCGACGAGCCGGTAGCGATCAGCAGGTCGTCGTATTCGAGGCTCGTGGCATCGTCCAGCGCCAACCGGCTTGCCCCGGCGTCGAGTCCAACGGCCCGTCGGCCGATGAGCGAGCGGACGCCGAGCTCGGCAAGGCGCGGCGGCGTTGCCGTGAAGAGGTGGGGCTCGGCGACCTGCCCGCCAAGGTAGTATGGCAGGACCATCCGGGAGTAGGGTCGTTCGGCGGCGATCAGGACGATCTCGTCGGCGCCGGTGAGACGGCGGATCGTCGTGATGGCGTTGACGCCGGCGGTGCCGCCGCCGACGACGACGTGGCGCTTCCTGGTGGCACTCATGGCACCTCCCTACGATCCGGCGAGGACGCCGGGCAGTTGGGCACGGGCGCGCGCGGCGGCGAAGGGTCCCTGCCAGTCGATCGTGGTCGCCTCGACGTAGGCGATGGCGCCCCGCGGACAGGCGCTGGCGCAGGCCGGCTCACCGCCGCAGAGGTCGCACTTCACCGCCTTTTGGGCACCGGCGTCGTAGAAGATCGTTCCATAGGGACAGGCAATGGTGCAGAGCTTGCAGCCGACGCAGCGGTCCTGCCGGACGACCCTCGCGCCCGTCGGAGCCACGGCGATGGCCCTGACCGGGCAGGCGGTGAGACACCAGGCCTCGTCGCACTGGAAACAGGTGTAGGGCGCGTAGCTAGTGTGGGACTCGAACGGCCAGACCCGGATGACTGCCTTCGCCGGATTGAATGTACCGGTCCGCGCATACGAGCAAGCGATCTCACAGCGCAGACAACCGGTGCAGCGTTCGGGCGCGATCGTCAGAATCTTCATCGGTGCTCCCTGTTGGCAGGCTTTGTTCCCGTCGTGAAATAGCCCCATGTGGGACCTAGTGGTCGGCCACATTGATTCTGATGGGCGGGTTGCCAATCTCATACGTCATGCGTCATGCGTCACTCGTCAGGGCCGGTGACGGAATGACGTATGACGTATGACCTGTGATGGCGCTGACCCGTCAGAATCACTGTGGTGTCCTACTAGCCGGCAGCGGCGGCAGCCCTTTCGATCTCCCGTTCGCGAGCGGCGATCAACTGCTTGATCTCGCGCTCGGCGGCCGGGTCGAGCGGTTCCACCTCGTGCGTCGCCAGCAGCTCGTTCCAGACATCGTAGGCCCGCTCCTCGGCCGTCTTCGAGCCCCGCCGCACCCACTCGGCGTAGAAGTTCCGGTCGACCACCCGGCCCTCCCAGGAGGCGCCGCGGAAGTGCTTGAACGTGTGCTCATGGGTGATGAACTCCCCGAACGGGCCGACCTCCTTAATGACGTCAAACGCCAGCGTTTCCGGCGTAATCTCGATGCCGCGGAGCATCCGGCGCACCATCCCGAGGATGTCGGCATCGGCGACCAGGAGCTCGTAGCTCGCGACCAGGGCGCTGTCCAGGCTGCCGGCCGCGAGGGGAAAGTAGTGGCCGCCGGCGAAGATGGCTGTCAGCATCCCCAGCATCTTCTCCCAGCCGGCCTGAAGATCAGGCGCTTTGCTGCTGGTCGAGCCGGCGTAGATCCGGCTGGGCAGGTTGAGCGCACGCGAGAGCTGGGCACCGGCCAGGGCGGCCAGGGCTCGCTCCGGCCCGGCGGGGCTGCCGTTGCCGGTCTTCATGTCGGCCGGCGAACCGCCGCAGGAGAACACCACCGGTGTCCCCGGCCGCGCCGCCTGGGCCAGCGCGATGCCGGCAAGTTGCGCCGCATAGCCCACCGTCAGGGACCCGGCCTGGGTGATCGGGCCGGTGAAACCGCCCATCGGGAGGCTACCGATAACGAGCGCCTGGCCGCGCCGGGCGTAGCCGATGATCGCCTCGCAGATGCGGTCATCCCAGCCCAGCGGCGCAACCCCGCTCATGAGCGAGCAGAAGACCGGCCAATCGACGCGGGTGTTGAAGACGATGTCGGCGATAGCCAGGGAGTCCTCCACACCCAACTGGCCCCAGGTGCTCCCGGCGAGTGGCCGGTCGCACTCCTTGAAGCAGGTGTAGACCCTCCAGAGCGATCGAGCGTCGACCTCAAGATCCTGTGGCTCACAGATGCCCGAGTCGACGACGTCGATCTCCGGGAGCATCTGCGCGATCTTGACCAGCTCTGCAAAGTCGGCCAGGCTGCCCTTCCGCCGCCCGCGTTTGAAGTCCTGGACGAACGGGGCGCCGATCACGGTTGTGAAGGTGACGTTGTCGCCGCCGACCGTCACCGTCCTCGATGGGTGTCGGCCGTGGAGCGCGAACGTGCTTGGACACTGGCGGAGGGCACGTTGGATCGTTGCCCGCTCGAACCTGACCCGCTGGCTGTCGCGGTCAACCTCGGTGCCGGGCAGGGCTTCCAGCAGGTCGAGCGCCGCGTCCAGCGCGAAGGCGCAGCCGACCTCTTCGAGGATGCGGTAGGTGTCCTCCATCAGGACCTGAAGTTGCTGGTCGTCGAAGATGTTCATCTTGGGGATTCGCTTCAGCAGCATGGAAGGACTCCTTTTCCATTCGGCTCCAACCTTCAACCCTGGACCTTGAACCAGCATCATCAGATCTTCCTGGCCGCCCGCGTCCCCTCCAGAATGGCGTCGTGCAGCCCCCGCGACGCCGCCGCATCGCCCACCAGATCCAATTGCGGCACCTTCCCTTTCAGCGCCCCGTAGAGGCCGTCCACCGCCTTCCCGCCCCACGACAGCACCACCGTGTCGACGCCGTCCAGCGCCCACTTCCGCCCGCTGTACTCGTTCTGGAGCCACACCCGCAGCTTGCCGCTCCCTGCCTCCGCCTCAATCCCCTTCAGATCCACGTCCGGCGTCATCACCACGTTGTCGGTGTACATCTCCACATACAACGGCTCCTTCGTCGCCGGCTCCGTCCCGTCGCAGACGGTGTGGTACGGCGTCACCACGGTCACCTCCTTGCTCTGCTTCGCCAGCACGTCCGCCACCAGCCCGGCCTGGATGGTCCCGGTGTTGTCGACGACGACACACCGCTGCCCCACCGCGACGGTCCCTAGCAGCACGTCGTTCACCGTGCATACCCCCGGCAGCTCCACCCCCGGCAGCTCCGGCCGGCGGGGCACTGCCCCCGTCGCGACCACCACAGCGTCCGGCTGCTCGGCCAGCACCAGCTCGGCCGTCGCCGTCGTGTTCAGGTGGACCGTCGCACTCTTCCTGCCCACCTGCCGCGCCAGCCAGCGCACCGACTCGTCATAGGCCGGCCGGAGCGGCGCCTTGCCGGCGACGAGCACCTGGCCGCCGAGCTCGGGCCGCTGCTCGTACAGGACGACCTCGTGGCCCCGCAGCGCGGCGACCCGGGCCGCCTCCAGCCCCGCCGGCCCGCCCCCGACCACCACGACCTTCTTCCGAACGGCGGCCGGGACGATCTCGGCCAGCTCCGCCTCCCGCCCGATCATCGGGTTTTGCGAGCAACTCGTGAACAGACCGCGTGCAGCACGACCGCGACAGCCATCGACCATGCCGAGGCAGTAGCGGATGTCGTCGAGCCGGCTCTCCATCGCTTTGCGCGGTAGCTCCGGGTCGGCGATGAGCGCCCGGGTCATTGCGACGAGATCGCAGACGCCCTCGTCGATCAGCCGGTCGGCGTGGAGCGGGTCGACGACTCGCCCGGCATAGATAATCGGGACGTCGACGACCTGCCGGATGCGGGCGGCGAACGGGGCGTAGACGCCGTGGGGCGCGTTGGCGAACGGCATGAGCATCTCGCTGTGCCGGAGCGTTTCACCCGTCGAGCCGGTGACGGTGAAGTAGTCGAGCAGCTTGAGGTCGTTGAAATACTTGACGATCTCCACCACGTCCTCCAGGCTGAGGCCGTCCTCGATGAGCTCGTCGCCGCTGACCCGCAGGCCGACGACGAAGTCCCGCCCGACGGCGGTGCGGATGGCCTGGAGAACCTCGACGCCAAAGCGCAGCCGATTCTCGAAGCTACCGCCGTACTCGTCCGTCCGCCGGTTCACCGACGGCACCCAGAACTGGTCGATCAGGTGCCGGGCGAAGCCGCTGACGTCAGCACCGTCGAACCTGGCCCGCTTCAGCCGGAGCGCTGCCGCAGCATAAGCACGGACGATCTCGGCGATCATCTCCCTGTCGAGCTCGTGCGGGACTTCGCGGTGCCTCCGTTCCGGTACGTCCGAAGGAGCCAGCAATGGCCGCTCGGCAGGTCCGGATGAGCCGCGGCGCCCGCGGTGGGTAATTTGGGCCATGACGCGGGCGCCGTGCTCATGGACCGCGCCGGCAAACGCCGTGAAGGTCGGCAGGGAGGAATCGTCCCAGTTGTTGACGCCGCTCCAATGCGAGGTCGGATGCACGCCCATGCTGCCGAAGCACTGGACGAGGCCGACTCCACCCTTCGCCTTCTCGGCGTGGTACCGGATGTACTGCTCCGTGATGTAGCCATCCTTGCCGAACGTCGTCTGATGGGGCGTGCTGACGATCCGGTTGCGGATCGTCACGTGGCCAACCTGGATCGGCGTCAGGAGATGCCTGAAGGTTGCCGTCATCGATCCCTCCCCGTCGAGTCTGCGTTATTGCGCCAGCCAGATCTCGGGCAATAGGATCTCGTCGAATGGGCTGCCGATGGCGTTTTGCGTCCGCTTGCTGGCCGCGACGAAGGTGTTCACGTGGAGGGGATTGCCGAACGCCCCGTGTTCCTGGAGGTATCGCTCGACCGGCCCCATCTTCTTCTTCACATCTTCCAGCGAGACCTGGCTGGCCGCGTCCGCCAGCATCTTCTCGAACTCCTTGTCGCACCAGCGCGTCTCATTCCAGGCAGCGCCGCACAGGTAGGCCAGTTGATAGTTCATCGTCACGAGTGGACGATGCCTCCAGTTGGTCGCGCCGAAGTCCACCTGGTTCCACTTGCCGATGAACATGCTGTCGGGAAACAGTTTCAGCAAGATCCGGATACCCGCTTGCTCCGCCTGCTGCTGGAACGCCATGCAAGCAACCCGCTCCCACTCCATTCCAGTTCTGAACTCCAGCGTGAGCTCAATCCCGTTGGGATACCCCGCTTCGGCAAGCAGCGCCTTGGCTCGTGCGACGTCCCGTTTCGGCACCGGGACCGGGACATAGTCCCCCTGTGTGTCGTTCGCGTGGGTGTCGGTGCCGAGGGTGCCCATGCCTCTGTAAGCGACCTTGAGAATCTGCTCGCGGTCCTGGACCAGCTTGACGGCCGTGCGGATGCGCTCGTCGTCGAACGGCTTCTTGTCCACGCGCATCCGGATCAGCACCGTCTCCGAAGAGGGTGTCTGGATCACCCGCACGTTCGGGAGTAGCTCCAGTGCCGGTACCACGCCGACAGACGGTATCCTCCAGTAGTCCACCTGGCCCGCGCCAAACGCCGACAAGACGCTGGCGGTCTCGTCGCCACGGTCGACCACGAGGATCTCGTCGAGGTACGGCAGTGGCTTGCCGTCCTCGCCGTTCCGCCAGTAGCCCTCCCGCCGCTTGTAGCGCAGCCGCTCGGTCGGCACGTGCTCTTGCACCGTGAACGGGCCGGTCCCCCACTGCTGCTTCAGCCAGTTCCCCTCGAACTCGCGAGGGAGGACCAGCGCCGGGTAGTGATAGACGTGGTAGGGGACGGCGAACTCCTGCCGGTCCAGGTGAAGCTTGACCGTCATCTTGTCGGCGACTTCCACTCCGGTTGGCTGGAGGTAGTTCATCAGCGAAGTCATCGAGGAGGCAGTCTGCTTCGTGACCCATCGGCGGAGATTGAAGGCGACGTCTTCAGCGTCGAGGTCGCGGGGCGTCGGCATGTTCCACTTGACGCCCTTGCGGACCGTCAGGGTCCAGGTCTTCAGGTCGGCCGACGGCTCCCACTTCTCCACCAGATGGGGTCGGGCGACGCCCTTCGCATCGACCTGCGTCAGGTACTCGTTGACCTGGCGGATGATGTTGGGCTGGTCCGGATTGTCAAATCGCGCCGGCTCGTCCAGCGGCCGGAAGAGACGGTGCGCAACGAGCAGCGTGCCGCCGCGCTTAATGCCGGCGGCGGGTTGAGCGACCTTCGGTGCAGCCGTCGGCGCTGTCGTCGACGCCGCGGTCGCCACCGCGACAGGTGCCCGTGTCGGAGCAGCGGTTGGCGCAGCCACCGGCGGTGCCGCTGGCGGCCTGGTTGGCTGCGCCGGTGCTGAGACAGTCGGCTGAGGCGCCGCCGCTTGCTGCTGAGCGCAGGCCGCCAGGAACGCCGCCGCCCCACTGAGCGACATGCCGAGGAGCGTCGCGTTCTGCACGAATTCGCGTCGGGAAACTTTGCCCTGTCGGAACCGTTCCATCAACTCGGGGATATACGGATGCACCCTCGTTCCTCCTCCCTGCAGTCTCCCCGGCGCTGAAGGCGTCGGGGTAACGGGTTGCCCTCGTCGGGCACGTAACACCACCAACGACCCCACATGGCGCACGATCCGTCACGACACCCTGCTCGATTGTGGAGATCACCTCCTTGAACCCTGGACCTTGAGCTCGCTAGATCCTCCTCGCTGCCCGCGTCCCCTCCAGAATGGCGTCGTGCAGCCAGCGGGGCGCCAATGCATCGCCCACCAGCTCCAATTGTGGCACCTTCCCCTTCAGCGCCCGGTAGAGGTCATCCACCGCCTTCCCGCCCCACGACAGCACCACCGTGTCCACGCCGTCCAGCGCCCACTTCCGCCCGTTATACTCGTTCTGGAGCCACACCCGCAGCTTGCCGCTTCCAGCCTCCGCCTCGATCCCCTTCAGCTCCACGTCCGGCGTCATCGCCACGTTCCCGCCGTACAGCTCCATATACAACGGCTCCTTCGTCGCCGGCTCCACCAGATCACAGACGGTGTGGCATGGCGTCACCACCGTCACCTCCTTGCTCTGCTTCGCCAGAAAGTCCGCCACCAGCCCGGCCTGCACGCTCCCTGTGTCGTCCACCACCACACACCGCTGCCCCACCGCGACGGTGCCCAGCAGCGCGTCATTCACCGTGCAGACGCCGGGCAGCTCGACGCCCGGCAATTCGGGCCGGCGGGGCACCGCGCCCGTCGCGACCACCACCGCGTCCGGCTGCTCGGCCAGCACCAGCTCAGCCGTCGCCGCCGTGTTCAGGTGGACCGTCGCACTCGTCTTGCCCACCTGCCGCGCCAGCCAGCGGACCGACTCGTCGTAGGCCGGCCGCAGCGGAGCCTTGCCGGCGGCGAGCACCTGCCCGCCGAGCTCGGATCCCTGCTCGTACAGGACGACCTCGTGGCCCCGCAGGGCGGCGACCCGGGCCGCCTCCAGCCCGGCCGGCCCCCCACCGACCACGACGACCTTCTTCCGAATGGCGGCCGGGACGATCTCGGCCAGCTCCGCCTCCCGCCCGATCGTCGGATTCTGCGAGCAGCTCAGGTGCAGACGGCGGCCAGGGCGACCGCGACAGCCGTCGACCATCCCCAGGCAGTAGCGGATGTCGTCGAGCCGGCCCTCCCTCGCCTTGCGCGGCAGCTCCGGGTCGGCGATGAGCGCCCGGGTCCTCGAGACGAGGTCGCACACGCCCTCGTCGATGAGCCGGTCGGCGTGGAGCGGGTC
>JACQGW010000425.1 GCA_016199325.1 Chloroflexota bacterium | reverse complement strand
CGGTCCCCCACGCTACCCTACCAGGTCATGGTCTGCCGCTCAAGCTGAGAGCCGATCACACCAGCAGGTTTGGCCTCGGCTCGGTCATTCCCTACACTGGTTGCACGAAAAAAAGGCTACCCCACCTGGCGCACCGTCCTCCGGTTACTTTGCGATCTGGCGCGCGAGCCGCTCATGGTCGTCTTCGACGAGTTCGGTTACCTCGCCACGGCTGAGAAGGCCCTACCTTCGATCATCCAGGCCATCTGGGATCGGGATGCGCAGGCAAGTCAGATCAAGCTCGTCCTGTGCGGCTCGGAGATCAGCACCCTCGGCAGCCTCGACGACTACGGCAAGCCTCTCCACGGGCGCTTCAACTGGATTGAGACCTACGCCAGCCTCGACTACTACGACGCGGGGCGGTTTCTTGCCGCCGCTGCGCCGGAAGGCGGCTATTCCCACCGAGAGAAGCTCATGGCCTACGGTATCTATGGCGGCAGCGGGCGCTATCTGGCCGCCGTCGACCCAATGCGCCCCCTCGGGGAGAACGTAGCCAGGCAGATCCTCGACCCCTCCGGGGTGTTCCACCGAGAGGGGGAAACGCTGATCCGCCAGGAGCGAGACATCCGGGACGCCTCCGGCTACAACGCCGTCCTTGCGGCCATCGCCAACGGCGCGACCGATTGGGGAGCGATCGTCAACCAGGCTCATATCGAGAAGGCATCCCTCCAGGGCTACCTGAACCGTCTCCAGCGTGTTGGGTGGGTTCGCCACGAGACGCCGTTTGGAGAGCCGAACCGCCGCGGGACCTACCGCCTTGCCGATAACATGCTGAAGAGCTGGTATCGCTACGTCTTCCGCTACCGGAGCGCTCTCCAGATGATGCCCCCTGAGAGGGCCTGGCGAGAGATCGTCGCACCGGACCTGCCTGACTACATGGGCTTCTTCATCCTGGAAGAGGTGGCCTACCAGTACCTCGCCCGGTTCGCCTCGCGCCATGGGTTGCCCATGATCCTGGAGATAGGGCGCTGGTGGAGCCGGAAGGGCGACGTGGAGATCGACGTCGTCGCCAGGCTCTCCGACGGCTCCTACCTCTACGGGGAGTGCAAGTGGGCGTCGTCGCCGATGACCGGAACAGATCTCGGCAGGCTCCAGAGCAAAGTGGAGGCTATTCCTCACCAGGGCTGGAAGAGACACGTCCGCTACGCGCTGTTCTCGGCCGGCGAGTTTGACGGCTGGCTGCGCGCGGTCGCGCGACGAGAGCAGGTGCTCCTGGTGGACGGAGCGCAGCTCTTCGCACCATGAGGGATGCGGGTCAGGGGCTGGTTCCGGCGAACCAGAAAAGGCTACCTCGTCCCTTTGCCAGTGGAAGGAACATGCCATACAATGGAGGCCGAGTGGATCCCAATGCTGAACAGCGCCACCTGGGACCCCCGGGGGGAGCCCACGGCACACCGTGACGGCGGGAGCGCGTCGGATGGTCGCTCCCGAAGGCGGGGCGCTCGAACGCCCTGAAAAGGAGGAAAGGATGACATCTCCATCGACCGCGCCGAGCAACCGCGACTACCGCGACCGGGCCGCCCGGGTTTTCCCCGGCGGCACGATTGGCACCTACCTCATCCCCGACGAGGTGGACTTCGTCGTCGCTGGCGGCAAGGGCAGCCACATCTCCGACGTCGAGGGCCGAGAGTACATCGACTACGTCATCGGCTCCGGTCCGCTCATCCTCGGCCACGCCCATCCCGCCGTCGTCGAGGCGATCCAGCGGCAGGCCGCTCTCGGCACCCAGTTCTACGTGTCGACGCCCGCCGCCGTCGAGCTCGCCGAGGTGATGGTCGGCGCCATTCCCTGCGCCGAGCAGGTCAAGTTCTCCAGCACCGGCGCCGAGGCCACCTTCTATGCCCTGCGCCTCGCCCGCGCATACACCGGCCGGAACAAGATCCTCAAGTTCGAGGGCGCCTATCACGGTCACCACGACTACGCCTACCTCAGCGTGATCTCGAAGCAGGCCGGGAACTATCCGACTCCGCAGCCGGACACCGCCGGCATCCCCCCGAGCGTCCTGGGCGAAGTGCTCGTCGCGCCGTACAACGACCTGGCGACGACGGCGCGCATCGTCGAGGAGCACCGGAACGAGCTCGCCGCCGTCATCGTCGAGCCGTTCCAGCGCACCATCCCGCCGGTGCCCGGCTTCCTCGAAGGGCTGCGCGCGGTGACGCGCCAGAACGGCGTTCTCCTGGTCTTCGACGAGGTCGTGACCGGCTTCCGGCTGGCCTGGGGCGGCGCCCAGCAGCACTACGGCGTGGTGCCGGACCTGGCGGCGTACGGCAAGATCATCGGCGGCGGTCTGCCGCTCTCGGCGGTGGCCGGTCCGCGCGACATCCTGGAGCTGGCGAATCCGCGGCGGGCGGGCCGGCCTGGCTACGTCTACTTCAGCGGGACCCTCAACGGCAATCCGCTGGCGGCGGCCGCCGGCCTGGCGGCGCTGCATGTCCTCCAGCAGCCGGGCAGCTACGAGCGGCTCCACGAGGTCGGCGACCGCCTGCGGGACGGCCTCGCCGCGCTGGTCGAGCAGATGGAGGTGGACGCGCAGGTCGTCGGCGTCGGCCCGCTCGTCAACGTCTACTTCACGTCCGAGCCGATCGTGAGCTACCAGTCCACCCAGTCGTCGAGCGCGGCGCTCCGCCGGGCGGTGACCATTGAGCTGCTCCGCCAGGGTGTTCACGCCAACCTGGCCGCCAAGCTCTATCTCTCCCTGGCGCTCAGCGACGCCGACATCGATGCGACCCTGGCCGCCTTCGAGCAAGCCTTCACGACGGTGCTCGTAGGAGCTCGTAGGAACGCGTAGGAACTCGGGGGGAGGGTTGTGTCGTCGTTGAGGTACAGGAAGATGATGACGCGGAGACGGCTGGAGAAGACAAAGAAGAGTCGGTAGCGCGGCGGCAATCCGTATCCTTTTGCCCGCCGGAACTTGCCCAGGTCCTGCTTGAGTCGGAACTCCGGGGCGTCCGGGTTGGCAGGGATGGTCTCACGAATGAGGCGCGTCACCTGCGCGAGGAGCTTCACGGTCCTGTGCTGGCGATGCTCCTCGGGAGGGAGCTCCTCGCATAGCTCCGTGACCCGAGCGATCAGCGTGCGGTAGCGGTCCGCGAAGACGCGATGGAAGTAGACCCGCCAGCCGTTCGCGGTGAACACGCTACTCCGGATCCACGCCCTTCAGGATCTCGTCAGCCTGCGCGAGCAGGTCCGCCGGATCGACGAGATCCTGGGGACGGCTGAGCGCGTCCGTTAGGAGAAAGCTCATGAATGCGGCGAACTCGGGCTCGTCCTCGATCGACGGTGCAGGCTCGACGTGCGGCTCGATGACGATCGCGTCCTCGGTGAGCACGATGTCTGCCTCATCCCCGATCTGCCGTCGATCAAGCCACTCCTTGGGCACCACAATGGAGCGCGAGCCGCCGACCCTGTGCAGCCGCACAGTCCGGCGTTCCAGGGCTCGGGTGATCATCTGATCGCCTCCTGGTAGAGAACCAGCACGCTGTCATCCTCGAAGCTGAGAACGACGGTGTGCCGCTTCTTCGTGGACTCGACCGTCTTCACGCGAGCGACGCGCTTGCCGACCGCTGCGGCGACCGTGCCTGTCGAGCTGATCTCCCGGAGAGCGATAAACCGTACCCAGTACGCCTGGAGACGCTCGACATGCGCTGCGCTCAGCGCGACCATCCGCTGGCCAACCACGAGGTCTGGGCCAACCGCCAGCCGTCAGCCGTCAGCAGAGCGGCCGCCAGGCTGGGGCGAGACCGGGACAATGCGGGAAGCTGACGGCTGACTACTGTTGACAGTTTCCCCGTTTTGTGTGAGACTGTCAGATAGGCTGACTGCCATAGTGCCAGCATAGCTGCTGAAGGAGGCGACGGATGATCGTCAATCGTCACCCCAAGCTGGATCTGTTCTCCCCGGACGAAATCGAGCTGTTCCATCAGGCGTCCCTCCAGATCCTCGAAGAGGTCGGCTTTGCCTTCCATTGCGAGGAGGCCCTCGACTTCCTGGAGGCGGCGCCCGGCACCCGGGTCGACCGCGATGAGGAGCGCGTCTGGTTCGACCGCACGCTCGTCGAGCGCTGCATCGCTCAGTGCCCATCGTCCTGGACAACCCACGCCCGCAACCCGAAGTACAACCGGACTATCGGCGGCGACAACATCTCCATCTCGCCCACCGTCAGTTGCGCGTTCACCCACGACCGCGAGCGCGGCCGGCGGATGGGCAAGCTCACCGACGTCGTCGAGTTGGTCAAGCTCGTCCACCAGCTCCCGGAGATGGACGGCTCCGGCGTCGGCATGGTCGTAATGCAGGACGTGCCGGTGCCGCTCCGGCCGGCCGTTGGCCCCCTGATCACCGCGATGCTCACCGACAAGGTGTCCAGCGTCGGCGGCCTGGCGCCGACGGCCGGCGACATCGACCGCGACCCCATCGCCAATTTCAAGGAGTCGGTCCAGGCCATCTTCGGCTCGGACTGGGACTACGTCGCCAAGCCCGTCGGCGGCGGCGGCGCCAACACGGTCAGCCCGCTGATGCTCGACGAGCGGATGGCCGGCTCGCTGATCAACGGCGCCAAGTGCGGCCAGCCCTGCGTCGTCTCGCCGGCCGTCATGGGCGGCATCAGCGGGCCGATGACCTTCGCCGGGATGATCGCACTGCAGAACGCCGAGGTGCTGGGCGGGCTCGTCCTCGTCCAGGCCGTCCGCCCCGGCAATCCCGTCGGCTACGGCAACGTCTCGACCCTCGCCGACATGAAGGTGGGCGCGCCGGTCTACGGCACGCCCGAGATGTCACTCTCCATCGTCGCGGGCGCCCAGCTCGCCCGCCGCTACGGCATCCCCTCCCGCGGCGGCGGCACCTGGACGGATTCCAAGCTGCCGGATGCCCAGGCCGGCTACGAGCGGATGATGCTGCTCCTCGTCAGCGTGCTCACCGGCATCAACTTGCTCACCCACGCCGCCGGCTCGTTCGAGTCGATGCTGGCCAGCTCGTACGAGCTGCTGATGCTGGACCAGGACGCCATCGGGATGGTCCGCCGATTCATCGACCGGCCGGAGATCAACCAGGAGCAACTGGCGCTCGACGTCATCCGCGAGGTGGGGCCGCAGGGGATGTTCCTGACGACCGACCACACGTACAAGCATTTCAAGACCGCCTACTTCGAGCCGAAGCTGCTGGACCGCCAGATCTACGCCGAGTGGGTGAAGCGCGGCTCGACGAGCGCAGATGCGCGGGCGACGGAGATGTGGAAGCACTTGCTGTCGACGTACAGGGAGCCGGAGGTGCCGGTGGATCCGGTGGTCATCAAGCTGTATCAGGACCGCATTCGCCGGACCGAGTCGCTGATGGAAGATCGCGAGGACTGGCCGCGCCACCTCGTCGGCCTGGCGCCGATGGCCGGCGTCCGGTAGTAGATAGACAAGGAAGGATCGCCATGATCATCAACCGCCGTCCCCGGCTCGAGATGTTCTCGCCCGACGACGTCGAGCGGGTCCATCGGGCAGCCCTCCAGATCCTCGAAGAGATCGGCTTCGCCTTCCACTGTGCGGAGGCGCTCGACCTTCTGGAAGCGACGCCCGGCACGCGCGTGGACCGCGATGAGGAGAAGGTCTGGTTCGACCCCGGGCTCGTCGAGGCATCCATCGCCAAGTGCCCGCCTTCCTTTACGCTCCACGCCCGCAATCCGAGGTACAACCGGACGATCGGCGGCGATTTCACCTCGATGGCTCCGACCGCGGGCTGCGCCTTCACGCACGACCGTGAGCGCGGCCGGCGGATCGGCAGCCTCCGAGACGTGATCGAGCTGAACAAGATCGTCTATCAGCTCCCGGAAACCGACGGCGCCGGCAGCGGCATGGTCACGGCGCAGGACATTCCGGTCCCGCTGCGGCGGGCGGTCGGCCCGCTCGTCACGGCGGCGCTCTCGGACAAGGTGGCCGGGGTGACCGGTCTTGCGCCGTCGGCGGGCGACATCGACCGCGACCCCATCGCCGAGTTCAAGGAGTCGGTTCAGGCCATCTTTGGCTCCGATTGGGACTCCGTCGCCAAACCGGTCGCCTTCGGCGGCGTGAACTCGATCAGCCCGCTGATGTTCGACGACCGGATGTCGACCTCGCTCATCAATGCGGCGACGTGCGGGCAGCCCTGCATCATCTCCCCGGCGGCCATGGGCGGCATCACTGCACCAATGACCTTCGCCGGCCTGATGGCCCAGCAGACCGCCGAAGTGCTCGCCGGTTTGGTGCTGGTCCAGGCCGTCCGCCCCGGCAATCCGGTCGCCTACGGGGACGTCTCGACGCTCTCCGACATGAAGGTCGGCCAGCCGGCCTTCGGCGCTCCCGAGCACTACCTCTCGATCTCGATGGGCGCGCAGATGGCCCGGCGCTACGGCATCCCCTCCCGGGGCGGCGGCGCCTGGACCGACTCGAAGCTGCCCGACGTGCAGGCGGGGCTCGAGCACATGATGGGGATGCTCGTCACCGTCCTCTCGGGGATCAACATCTTCTGGCACGGCGCGGGCGTGATCGAATCGTCGCTCTGCAGCTCCTACGAGCTGCTCGTAATGGATCAGGACGTCATCGGGATGGTCAAGCGGTTCGTCCAGGGGCCGAAGGTCAATAAAGAGGAGCTGGCCGTCGACGTCATCGCCGAGGTGGGGCCGCAGGGGATGTTCCTGACGAGCGACCACACCTACAACACCTTCAAGACCGCCTACTACGAGCCGAAGCTGGCGGACCGGCAGATCTACGCCGAATGGGTCAAGCGGGGGTCGAAGAGCGCGGCCGATCGAGCCACCGAGCTGTGGAAGCAGTTGGTCGCCGACTACAAGGGGCCGGAGATTCCCCTCGACCCGGCGGTGGTCCGGTTGTACCAGGAGCGCATCCGCCGAACCGAGTCGGCGATGGAGGAGCCCGCCGACTGGCCGCGCCAGCTCGTCGACCAGGTACTGGCAGTGGGCGTGTAGGAACACCCGTTAGGGAGGCCAATGTGATCGTCAACCACCACCCCAAGCTGGAGATATACTCCCCGGAGGACATCGAACGGATTCACCAGGCGACGCTCAAGATCCTCGCAGAGACCGGGTTCGCGTTCCGCTGTGAGGAGGCGCTCGACATCCTCGAAGCGACCCCCGGGACTCGCGTCGACCGCGACGAGGAGCGGGTCTGGTTCGACCCCGGGCTCGTCGAGCGCATGATCGCCCAGTGCCCATCGTCGTTCACCGTCTACGCCCCCAATCCGAAGTACAATCGGACCTACGGCGGCGACGCCATCTACGTCTCGCCGACGGGGGGCTGCGCCTTCACGCACGACCTGGAGCGCGGCCGGCGCATTGGCAGCTTGAGCGACGTCATCGAGCTGATCAAGATCGTCCATCAGCTCCCGGAGATGGACGGCGGCGGCTTCGGGATGGTCGTCATGGACGACGTGCCGGTGCCGCTGCGGCCCTACGTCGGCCCACTCGTCTCGGCGATGCATACAGATAAGGTCAGCGGCGTCACCTTTACGGCGCCCCAGGCCGGCGACATCGACCGCGATCCCATCGCCGACTTCAGGGAGTCGGTCCAGGCCGTCTTCGGCTCGGACTGGGATTACATCGCCAAGCCGGTCTCCCAAGGCGGCGCCAACACCGTCAGCCCACTGATGCTGGACGACCGGATGGCGCTGTCGCTCATCAACGCAGCCAAGTGCGGCCAGCCCTGCATCATCTCCCCGGCCGTCATGGGCGGCCTCAGCGCGCCGATGACCTTCGCCGGGATGATCGCCGTCCAGAACGCCGAGGTGCTGGCCGGCCTCGTCCTCGTCCAGGCCGTCCGGCCCGGCATCCCGGTCGCCTACGGCAATGTCTCGACGCTATGCGACATGAAAGTGGGCATGCCGGCCTACGGCACCCCGGAGATGGCGCTCTCGACGACGCTGGCGGCTCAGCTCGCCCGCCGGTATCGGATCCCCTCGCGTGGCGGCGGCAGTATGTCGGAGTCGAAGATCCCGGACATCCAGGCGGGCTATGAGCACACGCTGACCGCCGTCATCAGCGTGCTCGCCGGCATCCATATGTTCACCCACGCGGCCGGCGTCGTCGAGTCGATGCTCTGTAGCTCCTACGAGCTCCTGATGCTCGACCAGGACCTCGTCGGCATGGTCAAGCGGCTGGTCGAGGGGCCGAAGATCGACGACGAGGAGCTGGCGGTGGACGTCATCCACGAGGTCGGCCCGCAGGGGATGTTCCTGACGACCGAGCACACCTACAAGCACTTCAGGAGCGCCTATTTCCAGCCCAGCCTGATGGACCGCCAGATCTACGCCGAGTGGGCCAAGCGAGGCGCCAGGAGCGCCGGCGAGCGGGCGACGGAGGCGTGGAAGCGGGCGCTGGCATCCCACACAGGGCCGGAGGTTCCACCCAGGCCCGAGGTCGTCCAGCTCTACCACGAGCGGATCCGGCGGACCGAGTCGTTGCTGGAGGAAGCCGCCGACTGGCCGCGCCATCTGGTGGGCCTCAGCCCGACGGCGATCGTCCGCTAGCTCAAGCAGGTTTCTAGTTTCTGGTTTCTGGTTGTTCTCTCGCACCAGAAACCAGAAACCAAAAACCCCGATAAGGAGGAAAGCATGTTCGTCAACCACCACCCCAAGCTCGAGCTGTTCTCTGCCGAAGACGTCGAGAAGATCCATAAGGCATCCCTTCGGATTCTCGAAGAGGTCGGCTTCGCCTTCCATTGCGAGGAGGCGCTGGACGTCCTCGAGGCGACGCCGGGCACCCGGGTCGACCGCGACGAGGAGCGGGTCTGGTTCGACCCGAAGCTCGTCGAGAAGTCGATCGCCCAGTGCCCCCCGTCGTACACGATCCACAACATGAACCCCAAGTACACCCGGACGGTCGGCGGCGATACCATCTACGTGTCGCCCACCGGCGGCTGCGCGCTCACCCACGACCTGGAGCGTGGCCGGCGAGTCGGCAGCCTGAGCGACGTCATCGAGCTGATGAAGATCGTCCACCAGCTCCCCGAGATGGATAGCTCCGGCGCCGGCATGACCGTGATGCAGGACGTCCCGGTGCCGCTGCGGCCCCACGTCGGCCCGCTCATCTCGGCGCTGCTGACCGACAAGGTCAACCCGCTCTCCCGCATGGCGCCGATGGCGGGCGATCTCAGCCGGGACCCCATCGCCGAGTTCAAGGAGTCGGTCCAGGCCGTCTTCGGGTCGGATTGGGATTTCGTCGCCAAGCCGGTGACGAGTGGCGGCGCCAACACCGTCAGCCCACTCATGCTGGACGACCGGATGGCGCTGTCGCTGATGAACACCGCCAAGCTGGGCCAGCCTTGCGTCATCTCCCCGGCCGTCATGGGCGGCATCAGCGCGCCGATGACGTTCGCCGGCATGATGGCGCAGCAGAACGCCGAGGTGCTGGGCGGGCTCGTCCTCGTCCAGGCCGTCCGCCCCGGCCTGCCCTGCGGCTACGGCAACGTCTCGACGCTCTCCGACATGAAGGTCGGCATGCCGGCCTACGGCACCCCCGAAATGGCTCTCTCGATCTCGTTGGGCTGCCAGCTCGCTCGACGCTACGGGATGCCCTCCCGTGGCTGCGGCAGCATGTCGGAGTCGAAGATCCCGGACGTTCAGGCCGGCTACGAGCACGCGATGACGGCGGTCATTGCGGCGCTCTCCGGCATCAACCTGTTCACCCACGCGGCGGGCGTCGTCGAGTCGATGCTGTGCAGCTCCTACGAGCTGCTGATGCTCGACCAGGACCTCATCGGCATGGTCAAGCGGCTGGTCGAGGGGCCGGAGATCACCGACGAAGAGCTCGCGGTGGACGTCATTCACGAGGTCGGCCCGCAGGGGATGTTCCTGACGACCGAGCACACCTACAAGCACTTCAGGAGCGCCTACTTCCAGCCCAGCCTGATGGACCGCCAGGTCTACGCCGAATGGGTCAAGCGGGGGTCAAAGAGCGCCGGGGATCGGGCGACAGAGGCATGGAAGCAGGTGCTGGCGTCCTACAAGGGCCCCGAGAAACCTGCCAGGCCAGAGGTCGTCGAGCTGTATCGGGAGCGGATCCGGCGGGCCGAATCGATGATGGAGGAAGCGGCGGAGTGGCCGCGCCATCTGGTCGGCCTGGCGGAAGCCACCGTCCGCTAACTGGCACATCCGGCAAGTCCGCTGGAGATTGGCTGGCCCGTCCACTGTCATGCTGAGCCGCAGCGAGCCCTCCGCGGTCATGCTGAGCCGCAGCGAAGCATCTCCCGGCCGTTGTCAGGTCGGGCCGGGGAGATGCTTCGCTGCGGCTCAGCATGACGGACGGACGGGCCGGGTCGGGCCGCGGAGATGCTTCGCTGCGGCTCAGCATGACCGCGGAGGGCTCGCTGCGGCTCAGCATGACAGTGGACGGGCCAGCCAATCTCCAGCGGACTTGCCGGATG
>JACQGW010000422.1 GCA_016199325.1 Chloroflexota bacterium | reverse complement strand
CCCCCCGCCCCCCGACCCCCAGGCGGCACTGGCCCGCCTTCCGACTGGCATTGTCGGGCTGGACAGGGTGCTGGCCGGCGGGCTCGTTCGTGGCGGCAGCTACCTCATCGTCGGGCGGCCGGGCACCGGCAAGACTGTGCTGGCGAACCATATCGCCTACAACCACGCCCGCGCCGGTGGCGTGGCCCTGTACGCGACGACCCTGACCGAAACCCACGGCTGGATGGTGGCCCACCTGCGCGACTTCCGCTTCTTCGATCCGGATCTGGTCGCGCAGCGGGTCCACTACGTCAGCATCTACGGCGAGCTCGGCCGGAGCGGGCTGGCGAACACCCTCGCACAGGTACGCCGGCTCGTCCACGAGCGCCGCGCTGGCCTGCTGATCCTGGACGGCGCCGCGGCCGTCGAAGACTTTGCGGACTCGCCGGCCCAGTATCGCCAGTTCATCTACGAGCTGCACACTCAGGTCGCCGTGCTCGGCTGCACCTCGCTGATCCTGGCCGAGCACGAACGTCGAGCCATCAAGGGGATCGGCGCCATCGTCGACGGGATCCTGGCGCTGGAAGATACGGGGGTTGGCCGGCAAGACGTGCGGCTCCTGCGCCTGCACAAGATCCGGGGGGTAGACGCCGTCCGTGGCCGGCACGTCTTCACCATCACCGGCGACGGCATTGCGGTCTATCCGCGTCCGGAGGTCGTGCCGACCGACCTCCCGCCAATCGTCGGGAAGGGCCAGCGCCTGGCGTTCGGCGTGCCGGCGCTCGACGCGATGCTGGGCGGTGGCATTCCCGCCTCGACGACGACGCTGGTCGCCGGCGCACCGGGCACCGGCAAGACCTTCGCCGGGCTGCATTTCGTCGTCGAAGGTGCCCGACGGGGCGAGCGGGGGCTGATCGTCGGCTTCCGGGAGACACCGCCCGATCTCATCGACAAAGCCGAATCGGTTGGCCTGGAGCTCGGCCGTCACGTCCGGGAGGGGCGCATCCGGCTCCTCTGGGAGCCGCCCGGGGAGCTCCTCGTCGAGGTCTGGACCCATCGCGTCCTGGCCGCCGTGGCGGACCAGCGCCCACAACGGCTGCTGGTGGACGCCATCACCGACGTCCAGCACCGGGCGGTGTTGCCCGATCGTCTCCCGACCTGGCTGACGGCCCTCACCGCCGAGCTCCGGGCGCTTGGCGTCACGCCGCTGCATCTGGCCGAGACCGACGCGCTTGCCGGCGCGTCCCTGGCGCTCCCGCTGCCGGCGCTCTCGCCCATCGTCGACAACGTGCTCCTCTTGCGCTCCGTCGAGCTCCGCTCGCAGCTCCACCGCCTGATCGTCGTCGTCAAGGTCCGTCGGAGCGGTCACGACACGTCGACGCACGAGCTCCTCATCACCGATCGCGGCATCGAAGTGGCGCCCGCGTTCGACGGCGCCTCGGACATCTGCGGAGAGGCCCAGATGATTCCACCGGCCCAGGTCGCGGCCGCTCCAGTGGAGGAGATCGGCCGATGACCAGGGTCTTGATCGTGGACGACGAGTTGGCAATCCTCGACATGCTCATCGCCGTGTTCGAGGACGAGGGCTTCACGGTCGTCGCCGCCGCCAACGGCCGGCAGGCGATCGAGCTCTTTCGGCAGGAACAGCCGGACCTGGTGCTCCTCGACATCATGATGCCGGGCGCCGACGGTCGTGAGGTGTGCCGGCAGCTCCGCGATCTGCCCGGCGGCGACCGCGCAGCCATCGTCGTGATGAGCGCGGCGAACCGTGCCGATCTGGCGAACTGTCCGGCGTCGGCGTTTCTTCCAAAGCCGTTCGACCTCGATCAGCTCCTGGCCCTGGTGGACAGCATCCTAAACAGGAAGGCGTTGGATTGCCCGTGATCGGCGCTGCCAACTACGGGATGGCTCGCCCCGCCAAGGCGCCGGTGGGCTTCCCCTTCTCAACGGCCACCCGGCCGTTCACCAGCACGTGCTCGACGCCGATCGGGAAGCTCCGGGGATTCGCGTAGGTGGCCGTGTCCGTCAGGGTCTCCGCGCTGAAGCAGGAGTTCGCCGTATTCTACAACGGATCGAGTGCCTCTGCACCGACGGGATCAGGTTTCGCCGAGGTACGCCTTCCGGACCATCTCGTTCTGGCGGAGGTTGGCGGCCGTGTCGTGGAGGACGATCTGGCCGGTCTGGAGCACGTAGCCGCGCTGGGCCACCGAGAGCGCCATGTGGGCGTTCTGCTCGACGAGCAGGATCGTCGTGCCCTGGCGATTGATGTCCTGGATGACGCCGAAGATCGTCTCGACAAGGATCGGCGCCAGGCCCATGGACGGCTCGTCCAGCAGCAGGAGCTTCGGGCGCGCCATCAGCGCACGGCCAATGGCGAGCATCTGCTGCTCTCCGCCGGAGAGCGTGCCGGCAACCTGCTTGATCCGCTCCCGCAGCCGGGGGAAGAGCGTCAGGACACGCTCGCGATCGGCCGGGACGTCGGCGTCCCGCCGGGCGAAGGCGCCCATCTCCAGGTTCTCGAGGACCGTCATGCGGGGGAAGATCCGCCGGCCTTCCGGCGCCTGGCAGACGCCGCGCTCGACAACCCGGTGCGGCGGCAGCCGATCCAGCCGCTCGCCGTCGAGCGTGATCGTCCCGCTACGCGGCCGATGGAGCCCCGAGATCGTCTTGAGCGTCGTCGTCTTGCCGGCCCCGTTCGAGCCGATCAGCGTGACGATCTCGCCGCGATGGACGGCAAGCGAGATGCCCTTGATGGCGTGGATGTGCCCGTAGTATGTGTGGATGTCGTGGACTTCTAAGAGTGCCATCGTTCCCCCGCTGCGCGGCCGAGATAGGCCTCGATGACGAGCGGGTTGCGCTGGACCTCGGCCGGGGTTCCTTCGGCGATCTTCGTCCCGTGGTCCAGCACTGTCACCCGCTCGGAGATGCCCATCACCACCCGCATGTCGTGCTCGATGAGCAGGATGGTCAGCGCCAGGTCCTGGCGCAGCCGTCCGATGAGCGCCGTGATGTCGTCCGTCTCCTGCGGGTTCATGCCGGCGGTCGGCTCGTCGAGCAGCAGGAGCTTCGGCTCGGTTGCCAGCGCGCGGGCGATCTCCAGGCGCCGCTGGTCCCCATATGGCAGATTCTTGGCGAACTCGCCGTCTCGCCGGGACAGGCCCACCAGCCTGAGCAGCTCCTGCGCGCGGAGTCGGGCCCGCCGCTCCTCCTGAACGACCCACGGCGGGCGGAGGACGGCGCCGACCAGCCCGGTGGTCAGCCGGCAATGCATCCCGACCAGCACGTTCTCCAACGCGGTCATGTTGGCGAAGAGCCGGATGTTCTGGAAGGTGCGGGCGATGCCAAGCCCGGTGATCCGATGGGGGCGCAGCCCGACGAGGGACTCGCCGCCGAAGCGGATCTCCCCGCCGGTCGGCGGGTAGAGGCCGGCCACGATGTTGAAGAAGGTCGTCTTGCCGGCGCCGTTGGGCCCGATCAAGCTGACGATGGCGCCTTCGTCGATGGTGAAGTCGACGGCGTTCACGGCGACGAGGCCGCCAAACGCCTTCGTCACCTGTCGGGCCTCCAGGATCACAGCCACCGTCCCTCCTCTACCGGCCACGCGCGCCGTCGCGGGGAGGCGTGGCCGGACCCGCCGGTTCCGCCTCTCCCTCGACCGCCCCCCGATTGTTGGCGGCGTGCAGCTCGGCGCGGCGCCGGGCATTGGGGATCAGCCCTTCAGGCCGCAGCAGCATGGTCAGCACCAGCGCCAGGCCGAAGATCATCATCTTCGAGCTCTTCAGGTCGACCCATGCGAGATCGCTGCCCACCAGGCTGCCCAGTTGGTGGATCCAGTCGGTCGCCCGCTCGGCGAGAATGCGATCGAAGGAGGCGAGCAGGATACCGCCGATGACAACCCCGTACATGTTCCCCATGCCGCCGAGGATCACCATCGAGAGCACCATGATAGAGATCTGGAACTCGAACTGGCCGGGGTCGATGTACTGGAACATGCTCGCGAACACGGAGCCGGCAAAGCCCGAGAAGGAGGCGCCCATGGCGAAGGCCAGCAGCTTGGTCGTGACCAGGTTGATGCCCATGCTGGCGGCAGCGATCTCGTCCTCACGCATCGCCATCCAGGCCCGGCCGATGCGCGAATCGGCCAGGCGGCTGATCATCCAGACCGAAAAGGCGCCGACGGCGATGACCAGGTAATACCAGGCGACCTGGTTGTTGACGAAGTTGACGCCGAAGAAGGTGGGGAAGCCGATCGGCTTGATCCCCTTGGCGCCCCCGGTCAGGCTTTCGGCGTTCAGGAAGACGCGCGGGACGATCTCGCCGAAGGCCAGGGTCACGATGGCGAGGTAATCGCCGCGCAGCCGGAGCGTGGGCGCGCCGAGCACCACGCCGAAGAGCGCCGCGACGACGAAGCTGAGGACCATCGCCACCCAGAAGTCGGTCCGGAAGGGGAGCGGGCTGACGGGCGAGGTCAGAAACGCCGCCGTATAGGCGCCGATGGCAAAGAAAGCGGCATACCCCAGGTCGAGCAGCCCGGCGTAGCCGACGACGATGTTCAGCCCGAGCGCCAGGATCACGAACATGAAGATGGGCACGACGGCGCCCAGCGTCTCCAGCCTGAGCAGCCGGTCGATCGGCGGGTAGGCGAGCACGACCATCAGGACCCCCACGAAGAGGAGGAGGCGGCGCGTCTGCTCGGAGGCGAGCGGCCGCCCGCGGACGCCGAACGCTGCGTTTGGACCGGCCATCGCCTGCTACACCTTCTCCGGCGTCTGCTCGCCGAGTAAGCCGGCGGGCCGGAACACCATCATGAGGATGAGGATACCAAAGACCACCACGAGCGTCCACCGCGGGTCGAAGATGAAGTCGCTGAAGGCGGCGATGATGCCGATGAGAAAACCGCCGAGGACGGCGCCGGTCAGGTTGCCGATGCCGCCCAGCACGGCCGAGGTAAACGCCATCAGCCCGGCCCGGAAGCCCAGGTCGAAGCGCGCCGAGGTGTAGTAGAGCCCCTGAATGAAGCCGCCCGCCCCGGCCAGCGCCCCGGCGATGAGGAAGGTCAGCGCGATCGTCAGGTTGATGTCGATGCCCATCAGCGTCGCCGCCTGCTGATCCTGGGCCGTCGCCCGCATCGCCTTGCCAAGTCGGGTGTTCCGGACGAACCAGTTCAGCCCGAAGAGCAGCGGCAGCGTCAAACCGACGACGAACAGGTCCTTCGTCGTCAGGCTTATGGTCGTCTGGACGCCGAGCACCGTCTTGAACACATCGATGGACGGGATCAGCTCGGGGAACCGGACGTAGCCCGGCCCTTTCCAGTGCATGCCGACGTTCATCAGGATGAACGACATCCCGATAGCGGTGATGAGCGGCGCCAGACGGGGCGCGTTGCGGAGCGGTCGATAGGCCAGACGCTCGATCGCCACGTTGAGCACGGCGACGGAGACCATAGCGCCGACGAGGGTCAGCACGAGCATCGGCACCATGACGCCGGCGGGCGTCTGCGGCGTCAGGACGAAGAGCTGGACCAGCGTGAGCGCCATCATCGTGCCGAGCATAAAGACGTCGCCGTGCGCAAAGTTGATGAGCTCGATAATACCGTAGACCATGGTGTAGCCGAGGGCGACCAGCGCCAGCACGGCGCCGTTGGAGATGCCGATGATCAAGACCTGAAGGATCAGCGACGGATTATCGACCAACATGCCGATATTCATGCGGCAGGCATCCCTCTCTACAGCATGGAGCAACGAAGCGAGGTTTCTGGTTTCTGGTTCACGTGGCGTACCTCGAACCAGAAACCCGGTTTGTGGTTCGTGGTTCGTGGTTCAGGCGATACTTCCCGAACCAGAAACCACAAACCCGGTGTGTGGTTTGTGGCTCAGGCGATGCTTCCCGAACCACAAACCACAAACCCCGTTTAGCCGAGGAACTTCACGAACTCGAACTTGTCGCCCTTGATGACCATGCCGCTCATCGTCTTCAGGGTCGTGTCGCCGGTCTCGGTGAAGCTCCACTTCTGGCCGAGCACGCCCTCGAAGTCCTTGGTGGCCAGCATGGCCGTGCGGATGGCTTCCCGTTCCTTGGTGCCGGCGCGCTTGATGGCGTCGAGCGTGACGAGCATCGCCTCGTAGCCGTAGATGGCGTAGACGTCCGGGTCGCCCTTGAACTTGGTGCGGTACTTCTGTAGCCAGTCGGCCGCCTTCCCGGTGTACTGGTCGACCGAAGAGCCGCCGAAGGTCACGTAGGTGCCCTGCCCAGCCTGGCCGACCGTCTTGATGAAGTTCTGGGTGGCAATGCCATCCGGCCCCATCAGCTTGACGTCCGGGCCAAGGGTCGCGCGGAGGTCGGTCCAGAGCTTGGCCGCGTTATTATCCTCGATCCCGCCGAAGTAGACCAGGTCGGGGCCGGTGCCCTTGATCTTCGTCGCCAGCGTCCGGTAATCGGCCGCCTTCGTGTCGATGGACTCGTGGCCGGCGACCGTCAGCCCCATGGCCTTGGCCTGCTTGTCGAAGATGTCGGCAATCCCCTTGCCGTACAGCTCGGTGTCGTCCAGAATGTAGACCGTGCTGACGCCAAGCTCCTTCGCCCAGCCCGCGGCCATGCTGCCCTGGAGGTCGTCGGCGGGGCAGACGCGGCAGTAGTTCCGCTTGCCCGACGGGTAGTACTTGTCGGGCTCGCCCGGCTCCCAATTGCCCGGCTTGGTGAGCCCGGGCCAGGTGTTGGCCGGGCTGATCATGACCAGGCTGGCCCGATTCAGGATCGGGATAGCGACAGAGGCGGCGCCGGAGTTGTAGGTGCCGTGGTAGACCATGATGTCGGCGTCGGCCACGGCCTTGTTGGCGTTCTCCGACTCCTTGTCGGCCGTCCATTTGCCGGCGGCGGCCGTGGCGTCGTCCCAGTCCTCATACGTGATCTTGAAGCTGCCGACCTGCATGTTCGCGTCTTCGAGCGCCATCTTGTAGGCGTTGACGATCGTATCGGTCTGCGCCTTCGAGGTGCCCGTGCGCGGCAGCGAGCTCACCATCTTGATCATCCCGGCTGCCGGCGCGACGGCCGGGGCGGTCGTCGGCGCGACCGCGGGCGTCGTCGGCAGCGGCGTCGTCGGCGTCGGCGCACAGGCTTCGATGAGCGGCACGGCCATCGTCAGGCCGGCCGTCGTCAGGATCGCCCGTCGAAGGAACCTTCGCCGGGTCAGAGGCGCGTTGCTCATGGGTTTGTCGTTCCTCCTCGAACTCTACGACCCCAACCGCGGGTGTAGATTGCGGCTGGGCGTACTTCGCCGTCTCCTTGGCCCCATCGCCAAGGGAGCGAGGCCCGTATGCCGGGCACCAGATACGGTCTCGGCGAACGCACCTCGCCGAGCAGGAACCCCTCAACAGCCCGTTCCGACAGAGCAACGCACCCGTTCGAGCACGCTACCGTGCATTCTATCATAACGGGTCAAGTCGGCGGACGAACAGCGATGCAGCTTCTGTCCAACAGGCGGCTGGTTTCACAAGCGGAATTCGGGTTGCCTGCCCGAAGGGGGGATAGTGTCAAGAATCATGCCAGCCGCCATGGGAGCGGGTCCGGGGAGGTCAGGGTGGATCGAGAGGGCGAATCGAAGGATGCCAAGAACGGCAAGGACGGCGCCGAGAGGACGGGCTGTCAACGGATTCGGGGAACGGATTGAACGGATG
>JACQGW010000421.1 GCA_016199325.1 Chloroflexota bacterium | reverse complement strand
GATCTGGTAGACGGCCTAACCAACCGTGCGGGCGTGATGGTGAAGCCTGTCGCGATCCTGTGGTAGACCGGGGTCCGGGCGCTGAAGCGCCAACTACGAGCCGGGGGAGTGAGCTGGTTCGTAGTTGGCGCTTCAGCGCCCGGTTCCTTGGTCTGGGTTGTACCGGATCAATTTGTCGACCTTCATCACGGCGGCAGCATTGCCGGTCAATTTCGCTCCCGGAGCTGCCGGCCTGGATCCGATCGCAGGAGCGGTTCGTCAGGACGATCCTCAGACCGTCCTCGTGCCACCATCAACGCAGGTCAGGCAGTCGATTGAGGGAAACCACATGGCCCACGCCGCAGTATCACGGCGTGGGCTTTCTGGCTCGCGAGCGCGCGTACGCCTGCTTTCGTGGAACCGACAGCCGGATCGACCTCTCGCAGCCAGACTGCTCCTGGGCCAGCGCCGCCCCGCCAGCGTCCGATCCGGCCCTGGTACGGCAAACGTCAGGCTGGCGGAACACCACCGTGTGTTTATGGATAGCGCCCGCCGATATCTGACGCATGACGCATGACGCCTGAAATCGGCAAGCCGCATCCATCAACATCAGTGTGGCCGGCCTCTATCGCTTGCGGTTGGCGAGAACGGTTGCGTTCCCCCGCTCGGCAACGACCGCAGCCGGCTGCCGGCGGCGGAGCCAGAATCCGGCCGCGGTGGCCAGGGCACCGAAAAGCCCGGCCGTGGCGAGGAGCAAGGTTCCGGCATCACCGGTTCGCGGCAACTGCGACGGGAGCGCCGTTGGGCCGGCGACCGGCTGGAGGCTGAACCAGGCCATGTTCTGCGCATGCTCGTAGACGACGGGAACACCCGCCTCGCCGATGGCCAGCTCGATCCGGGCGTTCCCATTGGCATCCTTGCCCAGCCTGGCTGCCTGGGTGCTATCGACCATCACGCCGACCAACCGGCGCGCCTCGTCGATGTCTCCGGCGTACTGGATCCGGAGCGCTGCATCGCGGGCGGCGCTCGTCCAGCCGGTCACGTTCTGTGCGCCGATGCGAACGTGGCCGGCGTGGAGCTTCGTCTCGGCTGAGGCGCCGGACTGGGCAGCGGCAAATCCGGCATGGTCGTGGGCGCCCTGGTTGTAGGCCAGCACGCCGAAACCGTCTCCGGGGTTCTCGGTTCTGCCGTCCCGATTGACGTCGCCGTAGTTCGAGCCCTTCGATCCCTCGACGATGTTGACGACGTGCTCGGCGTGCCAGCGGGCACCGGCCATGTTTCCGGCCTTCGCCTCGTTGTCGGCCAGGAGGGCGTGAGTCGCCGCAAGGTCGATCTGCCGGCGCAGGCCGACCGCGAAGGCCGTCCCGTTGGGCGCCGCCGCCCAGGCGCTGGAGACGTGGCGGATGTGTGCCATGACCGGAGTCGGAATCTCGGCCATGAACACGACCGGACCGGTCTTCGTCGGATCGGTCTTCGGCGAGGGCTCCAGGGTAATGGCGATCCGGTTCCCCAGTGCCAGGAGATTCGCCCCCTCCGGATGGGCGAAGGTGTGGCTGACGCGCCGATCGCCACGGACCGCGATTGGCCCGAGGCTCCACTTCGTCGCTCCGTCGTCGCTGACCAGCCAGCCCTCATAGACCGTACCGGTGGAAGGCGGCGTCACGTCGCTCATGGTGAAGGTGATCTGGTCGCTCTGTGCTTTCGCGTCACGACCGACCGCGTTGCCCAGGCCAGCCAGCCCGGGCGTGACGGCAGCCGTCGTCGCCGGTTGCTGGCCGGCAGCCAGGACGGTGACCGAGCCAACCATCCGGGGGTGAATGAGACAGTAGTAGGTGTAGGTGCCGGGCTGGGCAAAGGTATGCGCGTACCTCTGTCCGCGACTCAGATTGCCCGAGTCGAACTTCACCGGGCCATCGGTGACGGTCACGGTGTGCGGCGCCGCGTCAAGGTTCGTCCATTCGACGGTGTCGCCGACGCGCACGACGAGGTTCGGGGGCAGGAAGTTGAAGTTGGTGATGTCCACTTTCGTCGTCGCCGCCATCGCCGTCCCGACGCCAGGAACGGCGAGCCACACGAGTGCGGCGACCATGACCAGGGTGAAGAGGGTGCGCGAGCTTGTCAGCCAGTGGGATCTGCTCATGGTATCTGTGCCCTCCAGTTACTCGGGGACGCGGATGCCGACCTTCACCTCCAGCCCCACCCCCGCCGGTGTGGCATACACCTGTCGCCCCGCCGTGAATCGGGTCTCACGATCCAACCGAGAGCGGTGTTACCCCCTCCCGGAACACGCGGGTTCCTGCCGTAGGCCAGGTCCGCCGTCCGCTTCCCCAGAACACTATACATCTCGGTCTGTTTTGAAGCAACTTCGCGCGGTCTTTTCTGGTGGTGCGTCCGGCAAGGTGGGCGGTGCTCCATTCGCCGATGTCGCACGGGGGCTTGTCCGCCGCTTTGGTGTCAGGCTGTAGCCAGCGCTGCGCGGACTGAGCCGCCTCACCGCCTCGGGCACTCAGCGGAGCCACAGCAGGCTTCCCAGGACGTTCAGGAGTTCCCGCCCGCCAGCACCTCGGGCCAGGGCGGCCAAGGCGACTACCGTCTCAATCCGCCGAACCGCCGCCAGGCGTCTTCCACCTCCGGGCAACGGGTCGCGGCCAGGCTGCCGACATAGACCGCGATCCCCAGGGCGCCCAACGCCATCAGCACGAACGCCTGTCCGACCACCGTTTCCGGCGCTGGCGGCAGGAGCCAGTGCGCCACCGCCATCACCGCCAGCGCCATCAGCGCGGCGCCGCCGACGGACCGTGCCGTTACACCGCCGAGGCGGAACCCCCGCAGACTGCCCGCCGCCCGAGCGGCAAGGGCGAGCATGATCAGGGCATGGCCCACCCACTGGGCCGAGTTCGCCACCGCCAGCCCAACCATCCCAAGCGGCCCGATGAGCGTGAGGGCGACGGCGAGGTAGATGCCGACGGCGACGACCCCGACCACGACCGGCGTCACGGTGTCTTTCCGTGCGTAGAACGCCGTGATCAGGATCTGGTCGACGGCGGCCGCCGGGATGCCGGGCGCGTAGGCGGCGAAGGCCAGCGCCGTCCGCGCGGTGTCCACCGGGCCGAACTGGCCCCGCTCGAACAGCAGTCGGATGACCGGTTCCCGCAACACAGCCAGGCCGACCGCCGCCGGCACGATGAGCAGGATCGTCCACCGCAGGCCAAGGCCCAGGGTATCGACCACTGTCGGGGCCGCTGAGTCAACCCCCTTACTCCTATTCTCGACACCCCCACCTTCGTCACCCCCTCTCCGCCGGCGGAGAGGGGGCCGGGGGGTGAGGTCCGCCCGCGCCAGCGCCGGCAGAATGGCCGTTCCGAGCGCCGTCGCGATGAGGCCCAGCGGGAGCTGGACGAGCGTCGTCGCGTACCGCATCGCCGTCAGGTCGCCCGGCAGCGTGCGCGACGCCAGATTCGTGTCGACGGCGACGCCCGCCGCCGAAACCAGGAGGCCGAGGCCGACCGGCAGGTAGAGCCGGAGGATCTGGCGGAGGCCGGGGTGGCCGGGGTCCCAGCGCGGGAGGATCCCCAGGTCGCGCAGGCCCAGCCAGGTCAGGGCGAGCTGAACGGCGGCGCCGAGCACGAGGCCCACCGCCAGGCTGGCGACGTCCAACGACCCGTGCAAGAGCACGGCCGCGACGACGATGCCGGCGTTGAAGGCGGCCGCGCCGAAGGCCGGCGCGGCGAACTGCCGGCGGGCGTACAGGAGGGCCGTCAGCAGGCCGGCCAGCCCCATACAGACCAGCCCCGGCACCATCAGCCGGAGGAAGAGCGCCGCCTGGGCCTCGACCCCGGGTCCCCGCTCGGCCAGTCCCGGGCTGACCAGCGCCATCAGCGGTGAGGCGACCAGGAGGAGCGCGACGGCGGCAACGGTCAGCGCCGACAGCGCCAGCCCCAGCGCCGCGCCGGCCAGCCGCCGAAGCTCGGCCGTCCTTGCCGGATCGGCGTAGTCGGCGAAGACCGGCACGAGCGCCGCCGAGATCATGCCGCCGACGAGGAGATCGTACAGCGTGGTCGGCACGCGCCAGGCGGCGGTCAGGGCGTCGGTCGTGCTCGTCCGGCCGAAGAGGGCGGCGATCGTCTGCTCCCGGACGAGGCCGAGCAGGCGACCGGCGACGTTTCCCAGCATGAGGATCAGCGCCGCGCCGGCTATGCCCCGATGCGAGCGGGTCAGGGCGTCATGCGTCATACGTCATACGTCCTGCGTCATACGTCATACGTCCTGCGGCCGCGCCGGCTGTCGCCCGACGCGATCTGATCCGGGCGCCCCTGGCACCCGGACCAGATCGCGTCGGGCGGTCTGTCGTGGACATCAGTCGCGGGGGCTGTGGAGGACGATGACGTTCCCGTAGAGGTCTCTAAACTGCGCCATGACGCCGCCCCAGGGCTGGACGGCGGGCGACTCGACGAACTCGACCCCCCGCGCCGAAAGCGCACGATAGGTGGCCTCGACGTCGTCCGCCCAGAGGACCAGGTGGGGCGCGAAGCCGATCTCCGCCTCGGCCCGCCTGGCGAGCTCGGGCCCCAGCACATTCGGATCCGGCTTCAGCAGCACGAGCTCCGTCTGGCCGCCGGGTGGCGCGATCGTCAGCCATCGGAAACCGGGCCCGAACGTGGCGTCTTCCCGCTTCTCGAAGCCCAGCTTCTCGGTGTAGAACTTCAGCACCTCATCCTGGTCGCGAACGTACATGGTAACCGTGGCGATCTGGGTAATCATGCTCCGGATGCCTCCCGTCTGTCGATGGAGCGGCTCATCGGTCCGGCCGTACCGCTCACGAACGGTCGCGATGACGTTCGTCGTCGAGCGGCCCTCCACCAGCGGAATGAGGGCGACCCGGCCGCCGTAGCCGGCGACGACGGCGGCCTCCGGGAGCGGCTTGCCGCTCTCCGGTGCGTAGTCGGCGCCCTTCACGTAGACGTCGGGCTGGACGGCGGCGACGATCGGCTCGGCGGTATCGTCGTCGAAGAGGAGCATGGAGTCGACGGCGCGGAGGGCGAGGAGGATCTCCGCGCGCTCATCGGACGGGACGATCGGCCGTTTCGGACCCTTGATCCGCCGGACCGAGGCGTCGCTGTTCAGTGCGACGACGAGCAGGTCGCCGAGCGCCCGGGCGGCCTGCAGGTGCCGAACGTGGCCGGCGTGGATCAGGTCGAAGCAGCCGTTGGTCAGAACGACCTTGCGGCCGTCCGCACGCCACTGCCGGCGCAGGTCAAGCACCTGTTCGAGGGACACGAGATTGCCCACGCCGCCATTGTACCGCGCGCACGTGGGCAAACTCCAGAACAGGAGTAACTATTCAGCCTGTAGATTGGG
>JACQGW010000419.1 GCA_016199325.1 Chloroflexota bacterium | reverse complement strand
CCCTTCGGGCACCCCTCTCCCGCCGAGCGGGAGAGGGGACGGGGGTGAGGGCCCGCTCCCGCTCGGCGGGAGAGGGGACGGGGGTGAGGGCCCGCCCTCCCCGCCCTCGGCCGCTCCGCTCTGCTATAATCCCCCTGGCATCCATCATCGCAGCCCGAGAGCACCCGAGAACGGATGACGCGTGACGCGTGACGTAGCATCCATCATCGCAGCCCGAGAGCACCCAAAAACACTATGGAAACCACGCCCAATCGCGAAGGCGTCGTCATCGTCACGGCGCCCGACGACGCGCTGGCACGGCTCGGCATCCAGCCCGGCGACCGGTTGATCGCCGTCAACGGCCGGCCGGTCCGCGACGTCGTCGACTACCAGTTCCACGCCGCCGAGGGGGTGGCCGACCTCGTGGTCGAGCGCGCCGGCCAGACGGTCCGCCTGAGCCCCGGCCTGGACGGCGACGACCGGCTCGGCCTGACCTTCGAGGCGCCGACCGGCGACGGCATTCGGACCTGCGCCAACAAGTGCCCCTTCTGCTTCCTGAAGGGGCTGCCGCGCGGCATGCGAAAGAGCCTGTACGTGAAAGACGACGACTTCCGCTACAGCTTCTTGTACGGCAATTTCATCACCCTGAGCAACCTCGTCGAAGCCGATTGGGCCCGGCTGGCCGAGCAGCGGCTGAGCCCCCTGTACGTCTCGGTCCACGCAACCGAGCCGGACCTGCACCGGACCATGCTCGGAAACGCTCGCGCGCCCGACGTCGTCGCGCAGATCCGCCGGCTGGCGTCGCTCGGCATTCAGGTCCACACTCAGGTCGTACTTTGCCCGGAGCTGAACGACGGCGCCCATCTCGATCGGACCATCGCCGATCTGGCGGCGATCCAGCCGGCCGTCCGGTCGATCGCCGTCGTGCCGGTCGGGCTGACGCCGCGCCACGGACAGTACCGGAGCATCGTACCGCTCCGCCTGTTCAGGCCCGACGAGGGCAGGGCCGTTCTCCGACAGCTCCAGCCACACCAGCGGCGGTTCCGCCGTGAGCTCGGCCGCACGCTGGTCTACGCCAGCGATGAGTTCTACCTGATGGCCGGGCAGCCGGTGCCGGGGGGCACCGGCTACGACGGCTTCCCGCAATATGAGAACGGCGTCGGGATGGTACGCGTTTTGCTTGACCATTGGCGTAAGGCCGCCCGGCGGTTGGATCGCGTTCGCCGTCTGCGGGTCGGCGGCAGGGTGCTGCTTCTGTGCGGCACGCTGATCGCGCCGCTGCTGCGCCCGATGGTCGACGCATTGCGCGCCGCCGCCGATGCGGACGTCGAGCTCCTGCCGGTCGAGAACCGCTTCTTTGGAGCAACAGTGACAGTTTCGGGTCTCCTCACCGCCGGTGACGTACGCGCCGCCCTCGACGGCCGCGCCCGGCCCGACTGTCTCGTGTTGCCACGCACGATGCTCGACCGCCCCGGCGATCGCTTTCTCGACGACGTCACGCCCGCCGATCTGAAACGCGACCTGACCTGCTCCGTTCTATTCCTGGATCACCCAGGCCAACTTGTCGAGTAACGAGTGATGAGTAATGAGTGATGAGTAATGAGTGATGGGTTCGGAAGCTCATGACGCATGACCCATCACTCATTACTCGGCGATGGAGGACGAAGATGTGCGGAATCGTCGGCTACGCGGGTAGCCGCTCTGTAGCGCCCATTCTCCTGGACGGGCTCCGGCAGCTCGAGTATCGCGGCTACGACAGCGCCGGCATCGCGGTGCTGGCGCCCAACGGCCAGTTCGGCATCCAGAAGGCCGTCGGCAAGCTGGACCGGCTCGTCGAGATCGTTGGACGGGAGATGCCCCCCGGCACCATGGGCATCGGCCACACCCGCTGGGCCACCCACGGCAAACCCTCGGACACGAACGCCCACCCACACGTCGACTGCCAGGGCAACGTCGTCGTCATCCACAACGGGATTATCGAGAACTACATCGAGATCAAGCACGAGCTCCAGGCGGCAGGGCACGTTTTCGCCTCCCAGACCGACACCGAGGTGGTCCCGCACCTGGTCGAGCAGTACCTGAGCGAGGGCGACAACCTCGAAGCGGCCGTGCGCCGCGCGGTCGCGCGGCTTGCCGGCGCGCACGCCTTCCTGATCATGAGCCGGGCCGAGCCCGACAAGGTGATCGCCGTGCGGATGGGGAACGCCGGCGGCATCGTCATCGGCCTGGGCGAGGGCGAGACCTTCGTCGCCAGCGACCTCCCCGCCGTTCTGCCACACACGCGGCGCGCCATCTTCCTGGACAACCGCGAGATGGCGGTGATCACGGCGGACGGACCGGTCTGCTCGACGGTCGGCGGGCGCATCATCGAGAAAGTGCCGACGACCGTCCCGTACGATCCCATTGCCGCGGCCAAGTCCGGCTACCGCCACTTCATGCTCAAGGAGATCATGGAGCAGCCGCGCTCGATCACCGATACGATCCGTGGCAGGGTCGGCTTCGAGCCCCCGGAGGTTTTCCTGCCGGATATGCCGTTCACGCCGGACGAGCTGCGGGCCCTCGAGCGGGTGACGATCGTCGCCTGCGGCACAAGCTGGCACGCTGGCCTCGTGGGCAAGTTCATGATCGAATCGCTCGCCGGCCTGCCGGTGGAGGTCGACTACGCCTCCGAGTTCCGCTACCGCGACCCGCTGATCGACCGGCGAACGCTCCTCGTGTCGATCACCCAATCCGGCGAGACCGTCGACACGCTGGCGGCGATGGAGATGGCGAAAACCAGGGGCCTGCGTCAGGTCACCATCTGCAACGTCGTCGGCAGCCAGGCGACGCGGGTCGCCGACGGCGTGATCTACACGAACGCAGGGCCGGAGATCGGCGTCGCCTCGACGAAGGCGTTCACGGCGCAGCTCACCGGCCTCTATCTGCTGGCGGCCTATCTCGGGCGCGTCCGCGGCGTCCTCGGCGACGAGCGGCTCTCGGCGCTGACCCAGGATCTCGTCAAAATCCCCCACCTGATCGGCCAACTGCTGGAGAAGGACAACCACTATCTGGAGCTCGCGCAGCGGTACTTCGACCGATCGGACTTCCTCTACCTCGGGCGCGGGATCAACTACCCGATTGCGCTGGAAGGCGCCCTGAAGCTGAAGGAGATCTCCTACGTCCACGCCGAGGGCTACCCGGCCGGCGAGATGAAGCACGGCCCCATCGCGCTCATCGACCGGTCGATGCCGGTGGTCGCCATCGCCGTGCGCGACGGCGTGTACGACAAGATGCTGAGCAACGTGGAGCAGGTGAAAACGCGCGACGGCATCGTCATCGCGCTGGCGACGGAGGGCGACACGACGATCACCGAGAAGGCCGACCACGTCATCTACCTGCCGCCGTGCCAGCCGCTGCTGGCGCCGATTCTCACCGTCATCCCGCTGCAACTGCTGGCATACCACATCGCCATCCGGCGGGGGTGCGACGTCGACCAGCCGCGCAATCTGGCGAAGTCGGTCACGGTGGAATAGTACGCACCGAGGTGATATAATAGGTCGTCTTGCGGTCGGTCGCCTGCCCATCGCCGACAGTGCGACTGGCGCTTGCGGTCGAGATCGGCCGCGGGCATGCGCCGCCGGACGGCAGGCATGTCGTGGTTGATGCTTGCGCCTTTCGCGGCCTGAATTGGCGACCAGAACTCTGGCGGACCGACGCCCGCCAGCATGGGAGTCGCGATCCTGCTAGCGATGCGCCGATGAGCGTACACGCCGCCGCTCTCCGTCCGGATTCTCAGGGCGCGCGCCGGCGCGTCCCCGATCCGGCCGTGCCCGGCCAGCCATTCCCTCGCTTTGTCTGCTTGCACCATTGCCGAGCGAGACCTCAGGCACCCAACCACAGTCCACCACCCGTCGTCCTCCGCGGGTCCGTTCGGCGCTTCACCCTGGACACTGGAAAGGAACTCCACCCATGACGGTTGACGGCACGATGAAGTGGGTCTACCGGTTCGAGGAAGGTAGCGGTACTCCGCGCGATCTGCTCGGCGGCAAGGGCGCCGGGCTCGCCGAAATGACGAGAGCGGGCCTGCCCGTCCCCCCCGGCTTCACGATTACGACCGAGGCATGTCGCTCCTATTACCAGCGCAATCGCCAGTTCCCCCCGGGCCTCTGGGATCAGACGCTGGAGGCGCTCCATGACGTCGAGCGCCAGACCGGCAAGCGGCTGGGAGACGAGCGGAACCCGCTCCTGGTCTCCGTGCGCTCCGGCGCCAAGTTCTCGATGCCCGGCATGATGGACACGATCCTGAACCTGGGTCTCAACGACCAGACGCTCCGCGGCCTGGCCGTCCTGACCGGCAACGATCGCTTCGCAAACGACGCCTATCGGCGCTTCATCCAGATGTTCGGCCGCGTCGTCCTCGGCATCGACAGCCAACTGTTCGAGAGCATCCTCGACGACGTCAAGCACCAGGTCGGCGCCCAGCTCGACACCGATCTGACGGCGCGAGACATGGAGATCGTCGTCCGCCGCTACAAGGATCTGGTGCGGACGCTGACCGGGCGCGGCTTTCCCCAAGACCCCTTCGAGCAGCTCCGGATGGCTATCGAGGCCGTGTTTTCGAGCTGGAACACCCGCCGGGCCATCGAGTACCGGAACTACCACCACATCCCGCATGACCTCTGCACCGCCGCCAACGTCGTCACCATGGTCTTCGGCAATATGGGGAACGACAGCGGCACCGGCGTCGCCTTCACCCGCGACCCCGCCACCGGCGAGCCGCGCCTGTACGGCGAGTTCCTGACGAATGCGCAGGGCGAAGACGTCGTCGCCGGCATTCGGACACCGCGCAAGATCGACGAGCTGGTCGAGGTGATGCCCGACGTCGACGAGCAGCTCTCGCAGATCGCCCGGCGGCTGGAGCGCACCTACCGGGACGCGCAGGACATCGAGTTCACCGTCGAGCGCGGCAAGCTCTACATGCTCCAGACCCGGGCCGCCAAGCGCACCGCCCGGTCAGCCGTCCGGATCGCCGTCGACATGGTCCACGAAGGGCTCATCAACCGGGACGAAGCGCTCCTGCGCGTCGAGCCGAACCAGATCTACCAACTGCTGCTGCCGGGCTTCGACCCGGCGGCCAAGGAGGCCGCCCAGGCGGAGCAGCGGCTGCTGGCGAAAGGGCTCAACGCCTCGCCGGGCGCTGCCACCGGCCGGGCCATCTTCGACGCCGACCGCGCCGTCGAATGGGCGGAACGCGGCGAGCGGGTCATCCTTGTGCGGCCGGAGACGAACCCGGACGACGTGCATGGCATGCTCGCGGCCGCGGGGATCCTGACCGCCCGCGGCGGCGCCACCAGTCACGCCGCCGTCGTCGCCCGCGGCCTGGGCAAGCCCTGCGTCGCCGGCGCCGAATCGCTCAACGTCGAGCCCGAGAGCGGGCAGCTCAGCGTCGACGGGATCGTCGTCCGCGAGGGCGAGGAGATCTCTATCGACGGCACCACCGGCGAGATCTTCGTCGGCCGGATCGCCACCATCGCCCCCCGGCTGGAGGAGGAGACCGAGCTGCAGACCCTCCTCGGTTGGGCCAACGAGGTGAAACGGCTCGGCGTGTGGGCCAACGCCGACTATCCGCGCGACGCCGCCATCGCCGTCTCCTTCGGCGCCGAGGGCATCGGCCTGTGCCGCACCGAGCACATGTTCTTTGAGGAGGAGCGGCTCCCGCTCGTCCGCCGGATGATCCTGGCGGCGGGTGCCTACAAGGCCCGCATGGAGCAGATCGATCGGGTCCGGCTGGAGCTGGATACGGCAACCGGCGAGCGACAGGCTGCGCTGCTCACCAGGCTCCACCACCTGGAGGGAGCTGCGCACACCGCCCAGGATGTGAAGGACTACATCGGCTCGCTGACCCGGCTCCAGGAGATCCAGCGGGGGGATTTCAAGGGCATCTTCCAGGCGATGGCCGGCCGGCCGGTGGTCATCCGCCTCCTGGACCCACCGCTCCACGAGTTCCTCCCCCGCTACGACGACTTGCTCGTCGAGATCACCGAGCTCCGGTGCCGCGGTGTCGGCGGACCGGAGCTCCAGCAGAAGGAACAGCTTCTCCGGGTGGTCGATTCGCTGCGGGAGGCGAACCCGATGCTGGGCCTGCGCGGCTGCCGCCTGGGCATCCTCTACCCCGAGATCTACGAGATGCAGGTGCGGGCCATCCTGATGGCGGCGGCGGAGCTCGTCGCCGAAGACGTCCCTGTGCATCCGGAGATCATGATCCCCCT
>JACQGW010000412.1 GCA_016199325.1 Chloroflexota bacterium | reverse complement strand
TGAGCACCGATTTCACGAGTGTTTCCGCCAGTCGGATACGCGCGATCCGGCTTTTTTCAGGGGACTCGTGACAGAGCGGGGGACGCAGCATGCCGGCGTTCCCACGAGCTCCCACGAGCTCCCACGAGCTCCCACGAGTTCCTACGAGCTCCCCCGTCACTCCTGCCCGATCTGCTTCCTCAGCCACTGCTCGAAGCGGTCGGTTGCGGCGTCGAGGCTGTCCGTTCGAGTCGCAACGGCCTCCAGTTGTTCGCCCAGTTCCACCGGATCACCAGAAAACGCCCAGCCGTTCAATCGCAGGAAAACGTCGGCCGCTGCGTAGGCGGTTCGCTTGTTGCCGTCAAGAAACGCCTGTGCCTGGGCGATACCGACTGCGAGCAGCGCGCACTGGCGAACGAGATCTGCCTCTTCGTAGTGCGCCGCCATCTGAGGCCGCAGGATCGCTGACTCAAGCAATCCCTCATCACGAAGCGGCGCAGGCGCAAAGCCGGTCCGCTCCATCACGATCTGGTGGAGGGCGACCACATCTGCCAACGCGAGGTAACGGATCTCTTCAGCCGGCTGCATATGAGTCCTGCCTCAGCGCCCGGCCAGATAGCGGTAGCCACGCTCGTTCCGACGCCAGCTTGCCTCGAACGCTTCACGCAGTTCGGGCGTTAGCGCCGGCCGGACCTCCAGCGGGGCAATTTGAACGGCGAGCAACTGCCCCTCCCGTAGGCCCCGCCGCTCGACCTCCTCCTTCGGGATCGTGACGACGTAGCTGTTGCCGACCTTTCGAAGCTTCTGCTGAATCACGGGGCACCTCCAGTGGGTGTATATACATCAGAAGTAACTACTACAGATAATACATCAGTGACACAGGATCAGCAAGGGAACAACTCGACGCGTTGTGACCGAGCGGCGTCGGCCACTGTGACCCGGATCTTGATCGACGCTACCACCTTGCCCTACGATTCTTCCGTAAACTATCTCAAATCGCTCAGAAATGGCTCTCAGCGCCGCTGAGGACGTTCTGGTGCATTATGAGATAGTTTCTAAGTGAGGTACGGAACCGTACGGGGAGGTCACCATGCCGCCACTGAACGAGCGACTCGAGGTGCGGTTGCCGACGCAGACGCTCCAGATGCTCCGCGAGGTGGCTCGCCGGCGTGGCATTTCGATTGGCCAACTCGTCCGTGAGGCCATCGATCTGCTCCTGGAGCAGGATCGGCAGGCGCGGCTCCATGCAGCCGAGGACCTTTTCCAGATCGAGGCGCCCGTGGCCGACTGGGCGGTGATGAAGAAGGAGATTGAGGAAGCGCACATGGGAGCCGGTCTTCCATGAGCCCGGTATTCATCGATACGAACGTGCCGCTGTATGCCGCCGGATCGCCTCATCCATTGCGGTGATGCTACGTCGCCAGATCCGGGACATCATCTCGACCCACACCGGATTCGACGCCGTCCGGGTAATCACCTGCATCGATCCCACCGCATTTGCTCAGCCACGCTGATCTGCCCGGCGCCCAGCCCCCGACTGCGATGAGTGATGAGCGAGTTTCTTGCATCGTCATGAGTCCGCTGAAAAGAGCCGGATCGCGCGTATCCGGCTAGCGGAAACACTCGTGAAATCGGTGCGTGAGCCGCGCCAGAGGGCCTTTTTCCAGGGGACTCTCGTCATGCTGAGCCGCAGCGAAGCATCTCCCCGGCTCGAACGAGCAGCGTCCGGGAGATGCTTCGCTGCGGCTCAGCATGACAATACGGAGCGCTCGCCCGTCACCCATCACCCATCACTCATCAGTCGTTCGCTGCGGCCCAGCATGACAGAACGGGGGTCGATAGGGCCGCCGAGTAACCTACCCGATGCACCACCTGGCATGACAGGAACGCCGGTTGCCCGGCGTTCCCCCAACCAGAAACCAGAAACCCGTTCCTACGCGTACTTCTGCAGATAGGCGATCGGGTCGAACTCGGCGCTCTGATCGACCAGGTGATAGGCCGCCTCTTCGAAGGTGGGGCGCTCGACCTGGTAGAAGACGCCGAGGTGCTTGCGCGTCTCGTGGCGCGCCAGCTCGATGGCCCGGCCCAGATCGGTCACGTCGTGGTCGGGAGGCAGATCCTCGACCACGCTGTCCAGGTAGTTGAACGTGTTGTTGAACTCGGTGCATGGGCTCTCGACGGCCACGAAGGCGAACCCCTTGTGCCGGATCGCCCGAACGAGGATCTCGGTGAGCTGCTGTGGCTTGGCCGAGTAGGCTCGGGCGACGAAGCTGGCGCCGTAGGAGAGCGCCAGCAGCACCGGATTGAGCGGCTGGGCGACCGAGCCGTACGGCGTCGACTTCGTCTTGTGGCCGGCCGGCGAGGTCGGCGAGGTCTGGCCTTTCGTCAGGCCGTAGATCGCGTTGTCCATGAGCACACAGGTGATGTCGACGTTGCGATTGGCCGCGTGGGGCATGTGGCCGGCGCCGATGGAGAACAGGTCGCCGTCGCCGCCGAAGGCGACAACCGTCAGCGCCGGGTTGGCTAGCTTGACCCCCTGGGCCAGCGGCAGCGAGCGGCCGTGGAGGCCGTGCAGGCCGTAGGTCCGCAGGAAGTAGGGAATCCGGCTGGAGCAGCCGATGCCCGAGACGACGACCGTCTCGTGGAGCTTGAGCTGGAGCTGCGCCAGCGCCTTGAACGTCGCCGAAAGCACGCCGAAATCCCCGCAGCCGGGGCACCAGGTCGGCCGAACGTCGCTCCGGTAGTCCTTGACAGTCAATGGCACACTAGCCACGGTTCGCCACCTCCTGGATCTTGCGGGTGATCTCCCCCGGCGTGAAGGGCAATCCGCCGAACTTGTTGAGCTGATGGGGCCGGACGCAGAACGTGCTCGCGAGATAGCGAGCGAATTGCCCCTGGTAGTTCAGCTCGGGGACGAGGATCGTCCGGACAGACGAGATGAACGCGTCGAGCTCCTGCTCAGGCAACGGGTGGAGCACCCGAGGATGGACGGCGGCGACCCGATAGCCCTCCTGCCGCGCCCGATCGACCGCCTCGCGGACCACGCCCGCCGTCGAGCCCCAGCCGATGATGCCGACCTCGGCCGCATCATCGCCGTAGCGTTCAAGGGCTCCCTGCCGTTTCTGGAGCAGCCGCAACTTGCGGAACCGCTTCTCGGTCATGACGAAGTGGTTCTCGGGCGATTCGGCGCTCACGTGGCCGTATTCGTCGTGCTCCAGGCCGGGTGCGACGTAGGTGCCCGTGTCCAGGCCCGGCACCGGCATCGGCGAGACGCCCGATTCGGTCACCACATAGCGTTTGAAGTCGGCGAGCTGCTCCGGCGCCGGCCGCGCGCGTTGGACGGGGCGAACGCCCGAAACGTCCGGCCAGGCCACGCTCTCGGTTCGATGGGAGAGCGACTGGTCACTCAGGAAGATGACCGGCGACTGATACTCCTCCGCCAGATTGAAGGCATGGATGATCTCGTAGTAGCAGTCGGCGACCGAGCCCGGCGCCATGACGATCCGGGGGAGGTCGCCGTGGCCGCCGTAGAGCGCCTGGTTCAGATCGCTCTGCTCCAGCTTCGTCGGCATGCCCGTACTCGGGCCACCGCGCTGGGCATCGACGAGAACGAGCGGGATCTCGGCCATTCCCGCCAGGCCGAGCAGCTCGAGCATCAGGGAGAAGCCCGGGCCGGAGGTCGCCGTCATCGCCTTGCGGCCGGCATACGAAGCGCCGACCACCGCGGCAAGCGCCGCGATCTCGTCCTCGGACTGGAGGCACACGCCGCCCAGACGAGGGAGATCACGGGCCAGCATCTCCATGATGTCTGAAGCCGGCGTGATGGGGTAGCCGGCATAGAATCGGCAGCCGGCGGTCAGAGCGCCGGCGACGATCGCCTCGTTGCCACTCATGACCAGGCGGCGGACATTGTCAGACCGCGCCAGTTGAAAGCGGTCGGCCTTCTGAATGTGCTGTTGGGTATACTGCACACCGGCGTCGAGTGAGGCGAGGTTTTTGTCCAACAGCTCGGCGCGGCGGGCCAGGCGCGCCCGAATCACCCCCTCCAGCGATCCCGGGTCGAGCCCGAAGAGGCTGGCCACGGCGCCGAGCACGACGAGGTTCTTCCCGCGCGCGAAATCCAGCTCCTTGCGCGCGATCGTGTTCAGCGGGATGGGATACGGCGTGTACCTCCCATTCCCCGAGGGCGTCACCGCTTCGGGGTCATAGATCAGGACGCCGCCCGGATTGATCTGGTCGGCGTGCAGATGGTAGGCCTCGGCGTTGAAAGCGACCAGGATGTCGATCCCATCGCCGATGGACCGCACGGGCTGGCTCCCAACCCGGACCTGGTACCAGGCGTGACCACCCTTGATCTCGGCCGGATAGGTGCGGAACGTGAAGACGTGATAGCCGGCCCGGGCGGCGCCGGCCGTGAACATGTCGCCGGCGCTGATGACGCCTTCACCGCCCTCGCCGGCAATCCGAATAATCATATCGCTAGCAGGCAATTTCATCCTCCATAGGAGCGAAACCGAGGCTGGGCAACACCCTCGCCGCCTCCCTGCTGTTCAGACACAAGGAGTACGAGCAAGAGCTTCCTTGTTTGAAAACCTCAAGATGATCATAGAATTGTAGCATGGGCCGCGCCCTATGCCAATACGCGCCCGCCTGCTATCCGTACGCATCAGCGCGCGATCAGCGGCTGACCGGTCCGGCGCACGCTAGGCGCAAGGTCCGTTCCACGGTTGAGGATCCAGCGGTCGAAGACGGCGCCGGTCGAGTCGACCGCTTCAAGGATGAAACGGGGGCCGTCGACGAGCAGCCGAACGGTATGGGAGATGGACCGGGAAACGGCCGTGAAATCGCTGCGCCCGGCGGGATAGAGCGGCGCGCCCCCTCCCCCGGTTACCACGTAGGTCACCGCGCGGCCCCCTGGCCCGGCCAACTGGATCGGGATCGTCCGCTCGTAGTTGTGGTCGTGGCCGGCAAAGACGACGTCGACGCCGAGGCGCTCGAAGAGCGGTGCCAGCGCCTCGCGGAGCTCCAGGCTGCTGCCGTGCTTACTCGACGAGAACGGAGGATGGTGCAGGAAGACGAACTTCCAGAATTGGGCCGTGCTCGCCAGGTCGGCCGCCAGCCAGCGATACTGCGGGCTGGCCGGGTCCAGCGCCTGATTCGAGTCGAGCACGCTGAAGTGCGCCGCGCCGTAGTCGAAGGAGTAGTAGCGCTCGGTGCCGGAGGAGCCGGCAGACAGTCGAAAGACGTCGAGATACGGCCGGGCCCGATCGGTGAGGTAGTCGTGATTGCCCAGAGCGGGGTAGATCGGCCGCCGGCGGATCAGCCGCTCATACGGCAGGAAGAACTTCGGCAGGTAATCCGCCAGAGCGCCCGATGGATACACGACGTCGCCGGTGATCAGCACGAGGTCGGGGTCGAGCTGGTCGAGCACCTCCGCAATGGCCCACTGCGCCTCCGAGCCAACGCCGGCATCCCCGATCACCGCAAAGGTGAACGGCGCAGACCCCTCCGGCGCGGTCACGGCCGACGACCACTCGGATGCTGCCCCATCCTCCACGACGACGCGATAGCGGTACCGCGTGCCGGGTATCAGGCTGCTCACGACGACCTCGTGGTGCAGACCGAGGGGGGCCGGCTCAACCAGCGGGGCCGAACCCGCACGCTCAAGCTCCACCCGACCGGTGCTCGGCTGATCCGTATCCCAGAGGACGGCGAACGACGTCGGCGTCACGTCCTGCACGTAGGACGCGTGAGTCAGCGTGGCGCTCGGGCCCGTGACGCGCGGCGCCACCGCCAGCGCAGGCACCAGGGCCAGCAGCACGATGGCCGAGAAAGCGCGTCTAAGCAGGCGGCGCATCGACTCGGCAAGCATCGGTACTTACCATAACGTAGGTTGGCCGTGGAGTCAAGCAATCAGACGATCGGGCGCGCCTCCAGCACGGCTGTCAAAATGGTCGGGTGGAGCAGGCCATTGGTCGCCAGAACGTCGGGGCGCTCGATCCGGTACGGTTGACCAGTCAGATCGGTCACCAGGCCACCGGACTCCTGCACGAGCAGGCTGCCTGCGGCGGTGTCCCACGGCGCCAGCGGCTCCTCCCAGAAGGCGTCCAGGCGGCCGGCGGCGACGTAGGCGAGGTTCAAACTGACGGAGAGACGTGAATCGTCTGCTCGTGGGTATAGGTCACCAGACCGGGCGGGGCATTCGGGATGCGGCGGACGTAGCGCCGCTGGGTGTAGTCGACGGCGACCTGGCCCGCCTGGCGCGCCTGACTGTGCCGCGCGGCCAGGGCGGCAGCGGCCTGGAGGCTTGCCGCCGGGAGCTGCCGGCCGCCGGTCCGAACGACGACGTGGGCACCGGGCACGCCGCGGGCGTGCAGCCAGAGGTCGTCGGGTCGGGCGAGCTTGAAGGTGATCTCGTCGTTCTGGACGCTCGTCGTCCCGACCAGAATCTCGAAGCCGTCGGACGTCCGCAGCGTCCGGAGCGGGAGGCGCGGCCCGCGGCGCTTTGCCGAAGCCGGTGAGGCGGCCGGCGCCGGGGCGAGCTCACGCTCGACGGCGGCGAGCTCCTCCCGCCGCTCGGCCAGGTCGATCTGTGTCCCAACCTCGTCCAGATAGGCGGCATCCAGGCGCGCCGCGACCAGTCGCTGGGGCACCTCGGCGGCGGCACCCTTCGCCTTGTGGTACTCGCGAAAGTACGCCTGAGCGTTCTCGACGGCCGATTTCGCCGGATCCAGGGGGATCCGGAGGTCTTCGACGGCGAGCTCGGTTTGCCCTGGCCGAATCTCGTATGCGAACCCGAGCACCAGCTCACCCCAGGTCCGAAGGCGGTCGGCCTCGGCCGCCTGCGCCAGCGACCGTTCCAGCGCGTCGATCCGCGCCCGGACTCGGGCGACTCGATCGGCCAACAGCTCCCGGACGCGGCGCTTCAGGGGCTCGACGCCGCCGATGCGGGCTTCGGCTCCTCCCGCAAAGAAGCGCTCCACGGCCGCGCTGATGCTCTCGACCGGCATGGACGGCTGGTGCGGCAACTGGTACGGGGCAAAGGCGAGGATCCGGCCCTCACCCCCGGCCCCTCTCCCGCTTGCGGGCGAGGGGAGATAGAGGACGTTTCCGCGTCTCGGGCCGATTCCGCGGATGGGGACGCTTCGGTGCCTGGTGACGCTTCGGCGGCTGGTCGGCCTGTCGCGCTATCGAAGTC
>JACQGW010000413.1 GCA_016199325.1 Chloroflexota bacterium | reverse complement strand
GTCAACGGATTCGGGGAACGGATTGAACGGATGGCCGGTGAGCTGGCGCCTATCCAATCCACGATGTCGCGTCTGACTGGAGGATGACCAACCGTCAGCCAGCGCAGCGGACGGCGCCGCCTGTACCGGACCGCCTACGACCGCCGTCGACGCGGCGATGGGTGTCGCCGAAGTCAGGGTGAAGATCGCCAGGAGCACGACCAGTAACCGGCGCACGCAGGAACCTCGCTCTGTTCAGTGGTGGGAGATGATAGCACAGTTAGCCGGCGGCCGTGAGCGAATCGACCAGGCTGGTTCAGCCTCCGGCATCTTCCTTGGCGATCTTGGCGTCCTGGCGGTTCGTTCTCTCTCGGCACCGCTCTAGCTCAGAAACCGCTCCTCCTCCGGCCCCCTGCCGACGAACCGGTCGGTGCTCTGCCAGCCGCTGATCAAGAGGTCGTTGACGACTCGGTGAACGCCGGGCACGCGGCAGGCCACGTCTTCGGCGGCCGTTTGATCTGCCGGGCTGTTGACGACGCCGCTCAGGAAGACGATGTCGCCCACCGCCTCGACCAGCACGGCGCTCGGACTGACCCGGCCGTCCTCCCGGAAGGCGCGGATGACGCGGGCGGCCAGCGCCTCGTCGGCGTCGGCGCTGGCGAGGTGCTTCTGGACCACCAGTCGGTTCTTGACCGCCCGCACGCCGTCGACCTCGGCGACGGCCTGGCCGGCTTGCCGCCGCTCCGCCCAGGAGCCGACCTTGCCGGCCAGCGTGGCGACGCCGTCGTCCACCTGCGGCCGGCCTTCGAAGATCGTGACCCCGGCCGCCGCCAGCGCATCGGCTACGCGCCCCACCAGCGTGGCATCGTCCAGGGGCAGTTGCTCGGTCGCCGGCACGCGCTCGCTGATCGTCAGGTCGCTCACGACGTCCTCGACCCCGGGCACGGAGCCGGCCACCCGAATGGCAAGGTCCTCCTGCGCCGGGTGCCGAATGTGGCCGAGCAGCCGCACGACGCCACCCTGCACCCGGCAGTCCACGCCGTCCCGCAGGTCCGGCCAGCGCGCCAGCGCCTGCTCGACCGCGAGCCGGAGGTCCCGATCCGACCGCTCGCCGTCGATCGCGATGGCCAGGACGTTGACGACCTGCCGGACACCCGGCACGCGCCGCGCCGTCTCTTCGAGCGCCTGCCGTTCGGCGGCCGAGCACACGATGCCGAGGAACTGGACCACCCCGTTCTCCACCCGAACCTGGACCCGGTCGCCCAGATGCAGGCGCCCGAGCTGATCGATGGCGTGCTGAACGGCGCCCGCGATCTCCTGGTCTCGCACGGTAGCCATGATCGTCCTCCTCAGGCGAACAACTGACCCTGCTCGTCCACCAGCCGCTCGATCTCGGCCAGATCCTCGCGATGCCTCTCGCCCAGAAGCGCCGGCAGACGGCCTTCTTCCAGCCGGATCCGCAGGTCGTCCATTGTTCGGACGCCGTAGGCCTCCAGGCGCTCGATGACCGGCTCCGGCACGTCGTAGTTTTCCAGGAACCGCCGGAGCGGCGTCTCGACGCCGCGCACTTCCGCGGGCCGCCGCGGCAGTTGGCGGAGGTTGCGACGCAGTTGCACAAGCTCCTGGTCCGTCCGGACGTCTGCCTCAGCCAGGGGGACGACAAACTCCCTGGCCCGCGTTCCGACGACGAGATAGGCGATCTCGCCCCGGTCGGGATGAACGTACAGGCCGGTGATGGTGCCAACCTGCTTGCCCTGCGGCCCAGCGACCGGCCAGCCCAGCAGGTTGGGCAGGTCGCCGAACCCCCCCGGTGCGTCCTTCTCGCCCTGAACGTCCTCTGCTCGGAGAAGGGTCAGCGGGGTCGCCAGCTCGGCACCCGTCGGTTCCGGCCAGATGGGCGCTCCCCGGCGATCGCTCAACTGCCCCTTCTTCCGCCGGAGCTGGCGTTCGAGCTTCTCGACCAGGCTGTCGATGGCAACGTACAGATCGCCGGCGCGCTCCTGGGCATGAAAGAGCATCCCGCCGACGACGACGCTCGCCTCGACGAGATGGCGGGCCTCGACCTCGCGCGCCGGCTCGACCGAGCAGGTCACCTCCACGCGCCAGATCGCCGGCCAGTACCTGGCGAGTCGGCCGAGCTTCTCATACGCGTAGCTCTTGATGGCTTCGGTGAGGGGAAGATTCTTCCCGCTAACGATCACGTCCATCGGCTCTCTCCCGCGTTGCGTTCAGTCGGCGACCTTGCCGCCGCGTCCGCCACCGCCGGGCGAATGGCCGGCGCCTTCAGCTCGGGATGGTGCGTGCTTGACGCCCTTCGCCTCCCGGCCGGACTGCTCGCCCGTGCCCCGGACACTCGGATTCACCGGCTCCTTCAGCCGGGTCGCGGTCTGGTCGCTGATCGGTTTCTTCCAGCGTCGAGCCATACTCGCCTCCCTGTGCCTTGCCTCCCGGTGCCGCCGTGGGTCCAGCACAGACGGCAGAAACCGTACCAGCGCCGGAGCCGCCATCGCCGATAGAGCGGTGCCGAGAGAACGAACCGCCAGGACGCCAAGATCGCCAAGGGAGACGCCAGGAATGTTGGTCAATCCCTCAGCAAGCCGCTCGGGTGGGCGTCAGAGTTTTGCATGGACGGCCGCCGGTCTGCCGTAGGGGCGGTTCGAGACCCGCCCGCGTCGTGGATCCGCCGATGCCCGTGGGACGTTGCGCTGTCGCAGCCCTGGCGAAGGGAAGCGTCTCTGCCATCCGAGGAGCGACGGATGG
>JACQGW010000414.1 GCA_016199325.1 Chloroflexota bacterium | reverse complement strand
TCCCGGCGCTCCTTGATGTTCGTGGAATAGGAGGCGCGGATGAGCGCCATGCCCATCTCCTCGACGATGGAGGAGAGGGCGTTGCCGATGACCTCCACGGTGATGGGGTCCACGGTTCGGGTTTGCGTCATCATGTCTCTCCTCAATTGGGCGCCGGCACAGTCACCGTTGCGCGCGGCACAGTCGTCGGCGAATAGCCGAGCCTGGCCGAGATCTCCTGGCTCGCCTCGGTGAGGAGACGAGCGAACGCGTCGATCCGATCAGCGGACATGCGATAGCTCGGGCCGGAGATCCCGACCAGGGCGGCAAGATTGCCGGCGTAGTCGAAAATGGGCGCGGAGATGGCGGAGAGATCCTCCTCGAACTCGTCTCGGGCGACGCCGTATCCCTGCGCCCGGACGACGGCGATCTCCCGAAGCAGCTCGGCCGGCGACGTGATGGTCCGCTCCGTGTATCGAGTGAGCGGCTTCTCCAGAAACGCGCGGAGCTCGTCCGGCGGCAGGTACGCCAGGGCGACCTTTCCACCGGATGTGCAGTGCAGCGGATTTGTGCGCCCCAGCCAGCCGATGAACCTGATGGGGCGCGGGCTGGGGATCTGGACGATGTTGACGACCTCGGCCCGATTGACGACGCCCAGGTTGACGGTCTCCTCGGTGGCCTGGGCCAGGCGCTGGAGGTACGGGTGGGCAACCTCCCGGATGGGCAGGCGCGCCAGGACGATCCCGGCGAGCTGCACCGGCCCGAAGCCGAGCGAGTACTTGCCGGAAACGGGGTCCTGCCGGACGAAGTCGGCGACTTCCAGGGACTGGAGGAGGCGGCAGACGGTGCTCTTGTGCAGCCCCAGCCGGCGGCTCAGCTCGCTGACGCCCAGCTCCGGCTCGTTCAGCCGGAAACACCCGAGCAGATCGATCGCTCGCCCAACGGACTGGATGCTGAACTGCCGCTCTCCGTCACCGTCGCCGGATACGGCATCCCCCTGCTTGCCAGGTCTCTTCATCAGCCTCTCTTCATGCCTCTCTACATGATGCATCCGGCAAGGCATGCGCGGATCCGGACGATCCCCCGTCGGTCACGCTGAGCCGCAGCGAAGCATCTCCCCCGCCGCGAACCGATAGCGCCCCGTCGGTCACGCTGAGCCGCAGCGAAGCATCTCCCCCGCCGCGAACCGATAGCGCCCGGGAGATGCTTCGCTGCGGCTCAGCATGACAGTGCGGGGCTCTCGCCGATCACTCATCACTCGTTCGCTGCGCCCCCTTGTCACGCCGGGTGGACGAGGTTCCCCTTCCAACAGTTGGTCAGGAGATCCAGGGCGACCTCTGCGGTCATGGTACGCACAGTGAAGGACTCGAAGATGACGCTGATCCATGGAATGGTCACGGCATCTGCCGCGAGCCTGCGCAGGTCCTGTCGCGGGATTTCCGCTTCCTGGAGCGTCGTTGGGAGCCCCACCTCGCGAATGAGCTGCTCCACGGCGGGTGCGGCGAGGCTCGCGGCCTTCCGGACCGGTAGCCCGTCGACCGGCTCGCCCATGGCCTCGGCGATCAGCCGCACTCGCTCGGGCATGATGGCCAGGTTGTGATCGATGGCATAGGGCAGGATGACTCCGCAGGCGATGCCGTGGGGTATCTTGTAGCGGGATCCGATCAGGTGCCCGAAGGCGTGAGCCTCGATGTCGCCGGCGTTGGTTTCTGACAGGCCCTCGGTCAAGGTAGCCAGCGCCATGTTGTAGCGCGCCTCGAGGTTGTCGCCCTGGTGGACGGCCAGCCGCAGGTTGGCGGAGATGAGCCGGATGGACTGGAGGGCCAGCGCCTGGGTGATGGGAGTGGCGAGCTTGGTCAAGAACGACTCGACGGCGTGCGCCAGGGCGTCGATCCCGGAGCTGGCCGTCAGTCGTGGTGGCATCCCCGCCGACATGAGTGGGTCCACGATGGCGACCGCGGGCCGAACGTACCGGTGTTCGAAGAAAGCCTTCGTTCCCGTCCTGTCCTTCACGACCGAATCCCAGGTTACCTCGGCGCCGGTCCCGGCGGTGGTCGGGATGGCGATGCAGGGGAGGCCCGGTTTGGAGAACTGCCGCTTTCCGCCGGCGAAATAGTCCTCAGGCTCACCGGGGTTGGTCATCAGGACCGCAACCGCTTTGGCGGTGTCCATGGCGCTGCCGCCCCCCAGGCCGACGAGAAAACCGTAGCTGCGGCTTCTCACGAGCTCGAGCAGCGCTTCGATGGACGCAATCCCCGGCTCGGTCTCGGCCTGGTCGTACACGTCCACGTGGATGCCCGCTGCCTTGAGGGGGTCCGTCACCTTCTGCACCAGACCCGCCCCGGCGACTCCGGGGTCGGTAACCAGGAGACCGTCTTGCAGCCCCAGGTCTGCCGCCTCCTGGCCGATTCGCTGGACCATGCCAATACCGAACAGGACTCGGCCGGGCAGCCCGAGCTCAAAACTCCTCAAGGGCTCATACATTGGCGAGCCTCCTCCCGACTGCTTCTTTATGCGACCGGCTAACGACCGTCGATGGCCGGCAGCCGATCCGAAAAGCCTGCTGGTTCAGCACTGCGATGGTGCACCTGTCATCCCTTCGGCGTGTACCCGTACTCTGCGATCGCCCGCTCCAGGGAGATCTTCTCCTCGCGCAGGTCGCGCTCGATGAGATCCCGATCCCGAAAGCGAGGGTCGCCGTAGCCGCCGGCGCCGGGGGACCGGACCGATACGACGTCGCCCGGCGCCAGATGGCCGTCGTCACGGGGCCCGCCATCGGTGCCGTTGCGGTGAATGTGGATGCTGGCGGGAGCCCCCGGTTTGCCGCCGAAGAGCCCCCAGGGGGCACTCGTGACGCGATTGATATTGTAGGTCAGCACGGCCTCGTGCTCCAGTACCCGGATCTGGCGGAAAATGCCCATCCCGCCGCGCCAGCGGCCTGGCCCGCCCGAGTCCTGGAGCAGCTCATAGCGATCGATCATCAGCGGATACTCCTCCTCCAGGCACTCGACCGGCAGGTTGGACGTATTCGTGATGTGTACCTGGACCCCGTCCAGACCGTCCTTGGTCGCCCGCGCTCCGAAGCCGCCCCCCATCACGTCGATATCGACGTAGTAGCTGCCGGTGCGAGGGTCCACGCCCGACAGGAAGACGCCGGTGACCCCGTTGCAGGCGGCGATGATGCGGTCGGGGATGGCGGGGGCCAGCGCGCCGTGGATGAGGTCGACGACCCGCTGGCAGGTCTGGGTGCGATTGCCCACAGCTGCCGGCGGGTCGCAGTTGAGCACGCTCCCCCGCGGGGCCGACACCGTGATCGGCCGGTACATGCCGGCGTTGGGCAGGATCGTCGGATCGACGACGGTCTTGACGGCGTAGTAGACCACGGTCAGCAGGGCGGTCCAGACCATGTTGAGCCCGGCTCGGACCTGGGGTGGGTTGCCGGCGAAGTCCAGGAGCATCTCGTCGCCCCGAACGGTGATGGCCACCTTGAATCGCAGCGGCTCGGTCAGCTCCTCGCTGTCGAAGTCGTCGGCGAAACGGTAGACCCCATCGGGGATCCGGCAGATACCGGCGCGCATCTGGCGCTCGGCGTAGTTCAGCAGCTCGTCGCCGGCCGCCAGCACCGTCTCCTTGCCATACTTGTCGCAGAGGCTCACGAAGCGGCTGATCCCCAGGTGGTTGGCCGCGTACTGGGCCCGCAGATCGGCGACCCGCTCCTTCGGCACCTGGCAGTTCAGCAGGATCAGCTCGAGGATGTCATCCAGGAGCGTGCCCTCGCTGTAGAGCTTCACCACCGGGATGCGGATCCCCTCCTGGTAGATGTGGGCATGCCCCCGGTCGACGAAATCGGCGTGGTGCGCCAGATTCGCCGCGTAGGCGACGATCTCGCCCTCAGAGAAGATCGGCGAGGCGAGGACGATGTCCGGCAGGTGGGTGCCGCCGCCACTGTAGGCGTCGTTCCCGATAAAGACGTCCCCCGGCCGGATCTGCTCCGGCCGGTAGCGCCGGGTGATCTCGGCGACGATGCCCATGAGTGAGCCGAGATGCATCGGGATGTGCTCGGCGAGGACGAGCGTGCGGCCCTGCGCGTCGAAGAGCGCCGTGGAGCAGTCCCGGCGCTCCTTGATGTTCGTCGAGTAGGAGGCACGGATCAGCGCCATCCCCATCTCCTCCGCGATAGAAGAGAGGGCGTTGCCGATCACTTCGACGGTGATGGGGTCCACTGTTCTCGTCGGCGTCACGCGTGAGTACTCCTTTCGCCCGTGCGGTCCGTGACGCGTCCGCCTACTTCTTGGTCACGGAGGTCTTGTCCAGGTACATGGTCCGGATCGGCATCGGCGTGTAACCCTCGACCCGCTTGTTGGCCACGACCACGAACCGGTTGTAGTAGTTCGGGACCAGGACCGCCTCGTCCATGAGCATCTTCTGCATGTCCCACAGGATCTGCTTCCGCTTCTCCTGATCGAGCTCGGCCGTCTGCTTCGCCAGCATCTCGTCGAACTTGGGGTCGCAGTAGCCCCAGCGCTTCCGGCGAGGGTTCTCGCAGCCGAAGAGGATCCAGTACAGCTCGTCGGGATCGGGCGCGCTCTGGGTGCCGTCGCCGATGAACAGCACGTGCTGGCCCTCGGTGACGAACCCGTAGAACTTGCCGGAGTCCATCTTCTCGATAGTCGCCTTGAAGCCGACGGCGTTGAAATCGGCCTGCATCAACTCGGCCATGCGCGGCCAGAAGCCGGTGGTCTGGGCATAGATGACGAACTCGGGTGCGGTGCCGGCCTCTTTCAGGAGGTCCTTCGCCTTCTGCGGGTCGTACTTGTAGTAGTCCTTGAACTGGGGCGCGTGCGACCAGGTCGGAATCGGGCTGAACGCGCCGCCGATGTCGGCCTCGCCGTAGAAGATGGTGTCGATGATCTTCTGCTTGTTGATGGCGTGGGCCATCGCCCGCCGGACCCGGACGTCCTTGGCGGTGTCGTGCAGCTTGTTGATGCCCATGTAGCCGGTGGACGCCGCCGGCGCGACCTGGACCTTCAAGTTCGGGTTCTTCCGGAACGACTCGAGATCCTTGAAGTCGACGAACGGCGTCATGTCGACCTCGCCCGAGAGCAGGCTGGCCGTCATCGCCTGCTCGTCCGGGATGGCGCGGACGACGACCCGGTCGAGCGGCGGCCGCCCGCCCCAGTAGCCGTCGAACGCCTTGAAAGACGCCTGGACGCCTTTCTCCCCCTTCTCGAAGACGAACGGCCCGGTGCCGACCGGACTGCGTCCGATGTCCTTGGCGCCGGCCTTCTTGATGGCCGTGGGGCTGAGGATGCCGCCAAAGAAGGAGGCGAGCGCGGAGGTGAAGCTGGAGGCCGGCTTCTCGCGGGCGAACTCGACGGTGTGCTCGTCCTTCGCCTTGACCGACTTCACGTTGGCCAGTAGAAACACCCGATTGACGGCGTTCGGCTCGTACTGCGGATGGTCCTTGTCGAGATAGCGCATGTAGTTGAACTCGACGGCCTCGGCGTTGAACGGCGTGCCGTCGTGGAACTTGACGCCCTGGCGCAGCTTGAACGTATAGATGAGGCCGTCGGGGGAGACGGTGTGGCTGAGCGCCAGCGACGGCTGGATGGTCTTGAAGTCCCGGAAAGTGTAGAGGGGCTCGGTGGTGTTGGTATAGACCCAACTGTGGGCCCAGCCCTGAAACGTCAGGATGGGCACGAAGTTGTCGCCGACCGCCTCCCCGGCCACGACGAGGGTGCCACCCTGCGTGCTCGGCTTACTGGTCGCGGCAGGCGCGGCCGTCGGCTGCGCGGCCGCGGCCGGGGCCTTCGTCGGCTGCGGCGCCGCGGGTGGCGTGGTCGGCTGAGCCGCCGGGGTCGGGGCGCTCGGCGCACAGCCGGCCAATGTGGCAAGGCCGCCGCTCAGCCCGATCGCGCCCGTCGTAACGAGGAGATGGCGCCTGGAGATGCGCGTACCAATCATGCCGGATGGTTCCTGAGACGCTGCCGTCACGTTCCTCCTCCATTCCTTTGATCGACGGTGGCCAGCACAGGAGAACCCAGGGGCTCGGGAGGTTGCTGGTCCGCATTATACAACGGCGTTCCAGAAAATGCAAGATCTTGCGCGTCGGTCGGAGACGCGCTGTCACGGATTCTGGGAACGGATAGCTGTCAACGGATTTTGGGAACGGATTGAGCGGATTAGGGAGGCGGGATTCGCGGATGGCCCATCCAGCCGATGCACCGGCCCACGGACCAGGCGGTGTACGCCGATACTGGCCAAGTGCATCGTCGGGCTGGGCCGCAGCGCGCGCCACATCATGCTGAGTGCATGCCACGTCATGCTGAGCCGCAGCGAAGCATCTCCCCGCGACTGCCCATTTGGATTGGGGAGATGCTTCGCTGCGGCTCAGCATGACAG
>JACQGW010000411.1 GCA_016199325.1 Chloroflexota bacterium | reverse complement strand
CCCGACCCCTGACCCCCGACCCCCATCAAGATGGTGCGCCGAGTCGGGTGGGCCGCTGTTGCGGCCGCACGAGCGTCATCGCTTCCTCGCGCTCCAGGCCCAGCAGCCAGGGGTGCTCGACCAGCCGGCTACCGGTGAACAGTCCCAGGAACGTCCGCGTCACGAACGTGGCGGTAATGAAGCTGATGACGACGCCGAGGGCGAGCGTCAGCGCGAAGCCCATGACGATGCTGGCGCCGAAGTTACTGCCGAACCAGTAGAGAATGCCGCAGGTGATTAGCGTCGAGACGTTGCTGTCCCGGATCGCGCTCATCGCCCGGGCCGACCCGGTGGCGAGCGCGGCGCCGAATGTGCGGCCGGACCGGATCTCCTCTTTCATGCGCTCGAAGATCAGGATGCTGGCGTCCACCGCCATGCCCACCGACAGGATGAAGGCGGCGATGCCGGCAAGCGTCAGCGTGACCGGCAGCAGCTTGAAGATCGCCAGTGTCCAGACGACGTAGACGAGCAGCGCGCCCGAGGCGACGATACCCGGCAGGCGGTAGTAGGCGAGCATAAAGAGAATGATGATGCCGAGCGCGATCTCGCCGGCGATGATGCTCTTGCGGATCGAATCAGCGCCGAGCGTGGCGTCGACGTCCGACTGCTTGATGACCTCGACCGGGACCGGCAGCGCGCCGGCGTTGAGCTGAATGGCCAACGTCCGGGCCTCCTCCAGCGGGACGCCGGTGATGACGCCGCGGTCGCGGATGACGGCCTGAACGGTCGGCGCTGAGATCAGCTCGTTGTCCAGGAAGATGCCGAGCGGCCTGCCGATGAGCCGCTGGGTGATCTGCTCGAAGAGCTGGGCACCTTCGGCGTCGAACTCGAAGGCGACCTCCGGCCGGCCGCTCTGCGGATCGAAGGCGACCGCCGCATTCGGCTTGAAGTACTTGCCGGTCAGCTCCTTCTCCTGGCCGTCCAGCCCCTTCGCCTTGGCGATCTGCCACTCGGAGGCCCCATCGTCCTTGATCACCTGCTCGCGGAAGTCGAGCTGGGCCGTCTTGCCGATCAGGCGGAGCGCCTCGTCGATGTTCCGGACGCCCGGCAGTTGGACGGAGACCCGGTCCTCGCCCTGGATCTGAATCTGGGACTCGGCCACGCCGTAGGCATCGATGCGGCGCGTCATGATGTTGACGACGCCCTGCATGGCGTTGGACCGCTCGCCGGCCGAGATCTTCGAGAGGTCGGCCTTCAGGATGATGTGGGTGCCGCCCTGGAGGTCGAGGCCCAGGCGCATGCTCTGCCGGTCGAACTGAAAGTCGCCGAGCCGGATGTGGATGCCCTGGCTCTTCGGCCAGGGAATGCCGGCGGGCAGGTAGCTCTCCGGCGACTGCGGCCAGACGACGTACAGCGCAAGCAGCGCCAGGACGATGATCCCCACGAGCGTGGGGAGATGAGCACGACGCATAAATGGGTAGCTCCTCTTGCAATCGGACAGCAGGCGCCCGACCCGCACCAGGCAATTCGACTTATTGTACCGGGTTGGTCAATAACGCGTCAAATACGCTGGAAGGCCGGCTGCTGGCTTGGAGCGCCTGACGAAACCGCAGAGGCGCAGAGAACGCAGAGAAAATCGCGAAGAAACGGCACCATTGTTTATCTTTTCTTTGCGCCGTCTCTGCGTCCTCCGCGTCTCTGCGGTTTATTCTGTAATGTGTTGTCAGCCGACCCGGAGCCGAGGTCAGAAACCCGATCTACGTGCCGAGCTGGAACGGCTGGCCGAGCTGCCGGAGCGCGGCGATGGCCGAGAGGCTGGCGAGGTAGCTCGTCTTCGGATTCGTCGGGCTGGGGAAGTTCACCAGGCGGACCGTCGCCTCGCCAAAGGCGCCGCGGACGAAGAGCTCGTGGATGTTCTGCGTGGCCTGCGGGTCGGCGACGACGCGGACCAGCGTTCGCTCGGGGCCGATGCCGGCCAGGCTGACGGAGGCGGCGACGTTCACGTTCTGCGGGAAGGCGCGCACAGCTTCGCTGGCCGGCCCTTCGTAGAGAACGGTCGGCGCGGCGATGGCGCCGAGGTCAATGCCCTGTTGCTCGACGTAAGGCGCCCCGGCCAGCGCCTTCGGCGGCTTCGTCGTCGTCAGCCGGACCTCGTCGATGCCGCCGACCGCGGCCGCCTTCAGGATGTCGAGCCCGCCGATCGCGCCCGACGGCACGTGGAGCCGCCTGCCGTGCTGCCGGGCCAGATCGATCAGGCGGTTGAGCAGCTCGGCATCGGCCAGCGCGCCGACGCTGACGACCATCAGGTCGAAGCCGGCTTCGAGCACCTGGGCGGCAAAGGCGCGGACCGCCGCCTGCGATGCCGCCTCGACGACGAGGTCCGGCTGCCCGTCGAGGATCGACAGGACGTCTGTCGTGAAGGGGCAGCCGACCTGTGCGGCGGTCCGGCGGACGAGGTCGGTCTCGACGACGTCGCCGATGGCGACGAGCTCGACCCCCGGGACCTGCCCCTCCGCGATGGCGAGCGCAATGGCGCTGCCGATAGTGCCGCAGCCGATGAGCGCAACACGCATTTCAACCGTTCCTTCTCCGATGCATTCACCAGGTTTGTGATCGTCCGTCCCATCGACCGTCATGCTGAGCCGCAGCGAAGCATCTCCCCGGCTCGAACAGGTAGCGTCCGGGAGATGCTTCGCTGCGGCTCAGCATGACAGACGGCGCCTTGCCCGCTGCCCGACACTCACTGACCGCAGCATTTCTTGTACTTCTTGTCGCTGCCGCAGGGGCAGGGGTCGTTGCGGCCGATCTTGTGG
>JACQGW010000408.1 GCA_016199325.1 Chloroflexota bacterium | reverse complement strand
GCCTCCGGTTCCGGCCCCTGTCCCCCGACCCCTGGCCCCCACGCTAGGTCGCCGGACGGGGCGGCGGCTCCGGCCTGGTGCCGGACTCGGCGACGGTGTGGCTGAACACCTCGAAGGAGCGGAGGGGCGAAAGCCAGGCGAGCATCGCGCTCGTCGCAACGCCGAGCGCCAGGATGCCGTAGGCGGCCCGGATACCGAGCCATTCGGCCAGGAGGCCGCCGATGGCGGCGCCGAGGGGCATGCCGCCGGAGGCGATCGCCCGGCCGACGGTGTTCACCCGCCCCTGGAGCCGGTCCGGGGTCAGTTGCTGCCGGATCGTCAGGCCGTTGATGAGGATCAGGTTGAAGGTACCCTGCCAGAGGGCGTAGGCGACGAGCGCGGCGGCGAAGTTGGGCGCCAGCAGGAAGGGCCAGATCAGGATGGCGTTGAGGGTCAGCCCCCAGAGGGTCAGCCGGACGACCGGATAGCGCTGGAGCAGCCGCGGCAGCAGGAGCATCGCGGCGATCGCGCCGACGCCCCCGGCGGCAAAGATGAGGCCGGTCTCCTGCTCACGCAGGCCGAGGCCCTGGCGGGCGAAGACGACGAGCAGACCGTGGATGCCGCCGCCGGTCAGCCCGTTGCCAAAGCCCAGCAGCGTCAGAATGCGGATGAGGCGCGTCTGCCAGACGAACCGGGCGCCCTCCTTGATGTCGTCCCAGAAGCGCCACTCCTTCCGATCGGTCGCGTCGGACGCCCCGGTGGAGAACGGCCGCCGGATGGCCCGGATGTTGGCGTAGGAGAAGAAGTTGCCGATGGCCGTCACCGAGAGTGTCATGGCGGCCCCTACGCTGGCGATCAGGATGCCGGCGACCTGGGGTCCGATGAGGGTCGAAACGCTGAAGCTGGCGCTCAGCTTCGAGTTGGCGTCGGCCAGCCGCTCGCGCCCGACGACGTTGAGCAGCGCGCCGAAGTTGGCGCCGTCGAACACCGCGCGGAGCGCGCCGGTCACCGCAGCGGCGACGTAGAGGTGGATCAGGTTGGGCGGCGCGACGAGCGCCGCCAGCGGAATCGTGGCGAAGACGACGCCGCGGAGGAACATGCTGCTCAGCATGAGGCTCCGGCGGTTGAAGCGGTCGGCCAATGCACCGGCGGGGATCGAGAGGATGAAGTACGGCAGGCTCAGGAAGGTCGTCATCAGCGCCGTCTGGGCCGGCGATCCGGTCAGGTCGAGGACGAGCCAGGGCAGGGCGATGGTGGTCACGCCCATGACGAGGCTCGAGGTGAACTGGGCCAGCCAGAGGTTGAGGAAGTCCCGGTCCCGCCAGAGCGACGGCCCTGCGGTCTTGCCGGCCTGCGTCTTCGCCATCGTGCCCCTGTTACTCATCTGCAATTCGGGTTATCAGCATACAGCATAGGTTCCGGTTTGTCGACACGCACGCACCATCAGACTGGAACGACAATCGTGATTCCCAGGATGGCGAGCGATCGGAACTGCCGTTCGTTGAAGGTGAGGAGCATGTCGGCCCCGGAGGAAGCGGGGCATCAGGAGCTACGGCCGGGGGCCACGCTCGTCCATGAGCGTCTGGCGGGTCTCTGCTACCGCCTCGGCGGTGAGTTGCTCGACGTCCCTCTTTGGAACAGCGACCAGCAGGCGACCCTTCCGTACCAGCCGTATCGGCAGCGCCGCGGGCTCGATTTCGATCCGACCCTCGCGCCAGCACACCTCCAGCGGCACCCCGGGCCGAAGCCCGGCCTGGTGGCGGATCGCCTTGGGGATCACCAGCCGGCCGGCAGCGTCGATGGTAGTCTTCATGGCATTGATTCTACCATGTCTGCCATGTCAGGCGGTATTATCTCAATCCTCAGCACGGCGGCCAGACGCCACTTCTGGTCGGAGCTAAGGGCGATCAGGTGGCCGATCCTTCCACAGGCTGAGACTGCTCCTCGACGTCGCACACGGCGTGGCTGTAGAGGGCGAACGAGCGGAGCGGCGAGAGCCAGGCGAGCACCGCTGACTGCCACGATGGCTTTGCGAATGGTATTTGGCCCCGGATAGCGGTACAATTAGAGTCATCTGGACATAACCTTGCCGGCATCCTTGGGACGCCGGCTTCCTGAGAGAACCCGGTTCCATACCACAACCACAGGTGAGCGCGTGGTGCTCGTACTGCATGGGTCCTGGGTGCCCGCCCAGGGCGAGGTTGTCGCTCGGTTCGTCGTCTGGGGGGAGAACACGCAGACTGACCGGCCAAGAGGCCGGCGGCGGACGCGCGCGCCGGCCGTCGCGCAGCCGCATCCGTTCGCCGCGACGGTCGGGCAGTTGCAGGCCGTCGTGGCGGCGCTGCCGGAGGGCGGGGGTGTCCCGGAGTTGGAGCCGCGGACGCTGGTGGCTCGGCTGCCGAGCGCCGGCGGCTTGCCGCTGCCCTCACCCGAGCTGGCGGTCGACGGGGCCGCCGGCGGCGAACCACCGGTCCTGTCGCCGTGGACCGTCGAGGCGCTGGCTTGCCCACCGGCGGTCGCCCCAACGCTGCTCCCGGCGCTCACCGACGAAGCCCTGCCGCCGGGGGCCAGCCTCGGCGACGACCTGCGCTACTGGGTCATTGCGGCGCGGTTCGCGCTGGGGCTGCTCTACCGCCAGCGGCTGCTTCCGGCGATCGAGAACGCGGGCGACGTCTACGTGGCCCGATGGCGGCCCCTCTTCGACGAGGACGCCGACGCCGAGCGACTTGGCGCCCTCGTGCGGTCCATGCCGCCGGTCTGTCGGGCACTGTCGTGGGCCGACGGCGGCCGCACGCCGCCGCCGCGGGAGCTCCTGACCGGCTTCCTTGCGGCAGCCGTCGACGCTGCAGCCAGAGCGGCCGGGCAGGCGCTCTCGTCTCCGCCGAAAGGGAAAGGGGGGCGCCGGACGAAGGCCGCCGGCTCGCTCGGCGATGCGTGGCTGGAGGCCCTGCGCGGCGACCCGCTGGTCCGGGCGAGTGAGGCCGAGCTCACCCGGTTCTTCGACCAGTATCGCACCTGGGCCGAACCGTCCGATGGCCGGGGCGCCGGTCCGGACACCTTCCGGGTCTGCTTCCGCCTGGATCCGCCGGACGCCGTCCCGCCGGACGCGGGGATCGTCGCGCCAAGCGCCCACGCGCGTGACTGGCGGCTCCAGTACCTCCTGCAGGCCACCGACGACCCCAGCCTGCTCGTCCCGGCGTCCGAGGTCTGGCGCCAGCGTGGCGCCACCGGGCGGTTCCTGAATCGGAAGTTCGACGAGCCGCAGGAGCGCCTGCTGGCCGGGCTCGGGCGCGCCTCGCAACTGTTCCCGCCGATCGAGGCCAGCCTGCGCACGGCCCGGCCAGAGGCGTCCGCGCTGACGGCCGCGGAGGCGCTGGGCTTCCTGCGCGAGGCGTCGCTGCTCCTCAAGGCGAGCGGCTTCGGCGTCCTGGTGCCGGGACTAGAGGCGAAGCTCAGCGTTCGGGCCAGGCTCACGGGCAAGAGCGAAAAGGCTGCCGGCCCGGCGACCTTCTCCTGGCAGAATCTCGTCAACTTCGACTGGCAGCTCTCGCTGGGCGGCGAGCCGCTCTCGCGCGCCGAGTTCGAGGCGCTCGCCAGGCTCAAGCAGCCCCTGGTCCAGATCCGCGGCCGCTGGGTGGAGCTGCACCCGGACCAGATCGAGCAGGCGCTGAAGCTCTTCCAGCAGACCGGCACGGTCGGGCTCTCGATCCCGGAGGCCATCAAGCTGGCCCTCGCGCCGAACGGAGACCTCGGCCTGCCCATCGCCGAGGTCGTCACCGAGGGATGGATCGACGACCTCATCCGCGAGCTCCGCGGCGGAGGCCGGCGCGAGCGGGTCGCCGAACCGCCGGGCTTCGTGGGCCAGCTCCGTGCCTATCAGAAGGTCGGCGTCAGTTGGATGGCCTCCCTTCGCCGCTACGGGCTCGGCGCCTGCCTGGCGGACGATATGGGACTTGGGAAGTGCCTCTCCCCGGACGCGCCGGTGTTCGTCAACGGCACCATCATGCGCGCCGAGGATATCTGGACGCGGTTCGCCGCTTCGGCCATTTCCGATGGCGAAGGCGAGTGGGCGTTGCCGACCGCACGCCTGGTAACCAACGCGCTTGCCGAAGACGACGGGAGCCATCGCGCGGTGCCGGCGCCGATCAGCCGTCTCTACCGCCAGCAGATTCGTGAGCGTCTGCGGCGTGTCACGCTGGACGACGGCAGCGAGGTGCTGATCACCAGGCGACACAAGCTCCTCGGACCGGCCGGCTGGACAAACACGATTCAGCCAGGCGACTTCGTCTGCGTTCCATCCCGCCTGGTCTGGGATGGCCGGCCGGTCGACCCGGACCTCGTCACCCTGCTGGCCTGGCAGATAGCCGAGGGCAATGAGCTACCGTCAGGCGAGCTCGTGATCACGCAATCGGATACGCGGGTCCTGGAACGCGTGCGTGAATGCGCGCTCGCGTTTGGCGCTCGGCTAGGGCTGCGATTGAACAATCCGCGCGTGTATTGTGGTCAAGCGCTGAGGGCCGGCTACCTGCGTATCAATAGCGTGGCCTATCGGCACTACCTGGAGGGCATCGGCTACCCTTGGGGCTCCAGGTCGGCGGGCAAGCGCATCCCGGACGCCGTGGTTGCCGGCGATGATGAGACGGTTCGGCGCTTCCTGCGGGAGTTCTTCAGTGCTGAGGGCAGCGTGAGCAAGAGCATGCGGCTTGTCGGGTTGACCACGGCATCGCCGTGGCTAATCCGGCAGCTTTCGACCATGCTCCGCCGGTTCGGCGTCTGGCTGCGGATTAGCGCACGACAGAAGTGTGCGGCCAATGGGGCACGGGTCCGTCGGACCTACTACCTCGGTCTCATCGGCGGCCCCTCGCTTCGGCGCTTCTCACAGGAAGTCGGCTTTTCAAACCCCGACAAGCAGCGCGACCTCGAAGAAACCTGCCGGGTTCACTGCAACACGAACACGGAGGGCGTTCCCGCCAGCGACCTGCTCATCGACGCGTATCGCGCGACGAGACTGCCGATGCGGCACTTCGGCGCCGGCTCGGTGTACTTCACGGGCACGCAGCAGCCCTCTCGCGAACGCGCCGTCACCGTGGTTGAATCGCTCGACCGTATGCTCTCGGATGAAGCGTGGGCAGCGTACAGCAGCCGTCTACGGAGCAAGTGGACTCGGCCGGTGTCGGCAGCCTACGGAGCCATCGAGGAGGGCTATCTGCGCGATATTCGGGACTCGCTCGCCACCCGCGTCGCTCGCGAAGCCTTCTACGCGCGCGTCACGGCCGTCGAGGAGGTCGACTACGAGGGTTGGGTCTACGATTTCGAGGTAGCGGATCACCACAACTTCGTCGCAGGCGGGATGTTCTGCCACAACACTATCCAGGTGATCGCCCTGCTGCTTGACCAGGGTCGAGACAGACCGGCCGCGTCTGGTTCGCCCGACCCCCGACCCCCGACGCTGCTCATCTGCCCCACGTCGGTCGTCGGCAACTGGCAGCGGGAGCTGGCGCGTTTCGCGCCGTCGCTGCGGGTGCTGGTCCACCACGGCGTCGGGCGGGTGAAGGAGGACCTGGCCGCCGAGGCGGCCCGCTACGATGTCGTCATCAGCACCTACGCCCTGCTCCACCGGGACGAGGCCGAGCTGGCCGGCGTGGAGTGGGGCAACGTTATTCTGGACGAGGCCCAGAACGTCAAGAACGCGTCGACCAAGGCGGCCCAGGCGGCGCGCCGGCTGCGGGCCGGCTGGCGAGCGGCCCTCACGGGCACGCCGGTCGAGAATCGCCTCTCCGACCTCTGGAGCATCTTCCAGTTCCTCAACCCCGGCTACCTGGGGTCGGCCGAGGCGTTCCGGAAGCACTTCGCCATTCCCATCGAGCGGGTCGGCGACACCACCGCCACCACCCGGCTGAAGTCGCTCGTCGCGCCGTTCATCCTGCGGCGCGTCAAGACCGACCGCTCGATCATCGCCGACCTGCCGGAGAAGAACGAGATGAAGGTGTTCTGTACCCTCTCCCGCGAGCAGGCAACGCTCTACGAGGCGGTGGTGCAGGACTCGATACGGCAGATCGAGGAATCCGAAGGGGTTCAGCGGCGGGGGCTGATCCTCGCCACCCTGACCAAGCTAAAGCAGGTGTGCGACCATCCGGCGCTCTTCCTCCACGACCGGAGCGAGCTGGCCGGCCGGTCCGGCAAGCTGGCCCGCCTCGGCGAGATGCTGGAGGAGGTGGTCACGGTCGGCGATCGGGCCTTGATCTTCACGCAGTACTCCGAGATGGGCAAGCTGCTCAAGGAGCACCTGGGGAATACACTCGGGCGTGACGTGCTCTTCCTCCACGGCGGCACGCCGGCTGCCGAGCGCGACCGGCTGGTAGCCCGGTTCCAGGCCGAAGGACGCGGGCCGCAGCTCTTCATCCTCTCGATCAAGGCCGGCGGCACCGGCCTGAACCTGACCCGGGCCAACCACGTCTTCCACTTCGACCGCTGGTGGAATCCGGCCGTGGAGAACCAGGCCACCGACCGGGCGTTCCGCATCGGCCAGCGGCGGGACGTCCAGGTCCACAAGTTCATCTGCGCCGGGACGTTCGAGGAGACGATCGATCAGCTCATCGAGCGCAAGGTCGGGCTCGCCGCGGCGATTGTCGGCGCCGGCGAGTCCTGGATCACCGAGATGTCGACCGCGGATCTGCGCGACCTGTTCGCGCTGCGGCGCGACGCCGTCAGAGAGGAGTAACGCTATGCCCTGGGGCTATTGGAGCGGCTACGAGCGCACGAGCCGGCGGCCGGCCAACGGGATCAAGGCGCAGACCCAGCGCGGGCAGTTCGGCAAGACGTGGTGGGCAGGCCGCTGGATCGCCGCGCTGGAGCGGCTGGTTGACCCCGGCCGGCTCTCCCGAGGCCGCTCGTACGCGCGCAGCGGGCAGGTCGTCAAGCTCGACGTCGGACCCGACGGCATCGCCGCGCAGGTTCAGGGCAGCCGGCCGTCGCCGTACAGCGTGAGCATCCAGTTCCGGCGGCTGTCGGACGCCGAGTGGGAGAAGGTGGCCGACGCGATGGCAGCCGAGGCGATCTACGCGGCAAAGTTGCTCAGCGGCGAGATGCCGCAGCAGATCGAGGACGTCTTCAAAGCCGCCGGCGCCAGCCTCTTCCCGGCCGCCAAGGACGACCTGCAGACGAGCTGCTCCTGCCCCGACTGGGCCAACCCCTGCAAGCACGTCGCCGCCGTCCATTATCTGCTGGGCGAGCGGTTCGACGCCGACCCCTTCCTGATCTTCGAGCTGCGCGGTCGCACCAGGGAGGCGATCGCCGCAGCCCTCCGCGCCCGTCGGGCCGCCGGGCCCTCGGCGACCGCCGAGGCCGTCGCCGAGCAGCCCGCCGAGGAAGAGCCCGTGGCTGCGCTCGCCGACTCGCTGGACGCCTTCTGGACGGCACCCGGCGGTCTTCCCACCCTGGCGACCTCCTTCGAGCCACCGGCGGTCGACGCGATCCCGGTGAAGCGGCTCGGCCCGCCGCCGTTCTGGCAGAGCCAGCGCGATTTCGCGGCGCTGATGGAGCAGACCTACCAGGCGATCGGCAAGCACGCCCACCGGCTGGTCTTCGGCTAGCCGGCTACCTGGGCGAGCACGCGGAGCCAGTTCTCGCCGAGGATCTTGCGGATCTCGTCGTCGGTGTAGCCGCGGGTGACGAGGCCGGCGGTGACGTTGGGGAGCTCGCCGCTGTGGCGCAGCCCCCTGGCGTAGGGCAGCTCCCACTCGTCGACCGTCCCGAGCATCTCCGGCCGCCGCGTCCGCCAGACCTTGGCGTCCCCCTCGGACATCTTGATGCCGCGGTCGACCGCGTCGGTGAAGTCGGTGCCGATGCCGATGTGATCCACGCCGACGAGCCGCTTGAGGTAGTCGACGTGGTTCAGCAGATCGTCGAGCGTGGCGTTCCGCAGATCCTCGCGCACCATCTTCGGCAGCGAGGTCAGGCCCTGGACGCCGCCCTTCTCGGCCATCAGCTTGATGATGTCGTCGGGCTTGTTCCGGGTCGTGTTCGAGAGCGCCCGCACGTTGGAGTGGGTGAACACCACCGGCTGCGACGATAGGCGGAGGCAATCACGCGTCGACGCGTCGCCGACGTGGGCGCAGTCGACCAGAATGTGGAGCCGATTGAGCTCGGCGACGGACTCCTCGCCGAGATAGGTCAGTCCGCCGTCGCGCTTTTCGCCGCAGCCGTCGCCGAGGAGGTTGCCGCCGCTATAGGAGATCCCGATACTGCGGTAACCCCAGCGGTGCATCGTTCGAAGCAGGCTCAAGTCCTCGCCTACCATGGCCGCGTTCTGGGTCATCAGGACGACGGCGAGCTTGCCGTCCTGCTTCGCCTGCCGGATCTCGGCCACACTTGTCGCCTGGACGGCGATGTCGGCGCTCTGGTCGAGGTTCTTCAGCACCGTCGCCAACTGCCTGGCGGTGCTCTCGAACGTGTTGGTCTGGACCGTCATGAAGCAGCAGTCGACGCCGCCGACGTTCTTCATCCGCTCCAGGAACCGTCGCTCGCTGGCGGGCCAGAGGGTTGTCGCATCCACCACCAGCGCGTCCCGATGGATCTCGTTCGCGCGCTCGGCCTGGGCGCGAGTCAAATCGAGGACCATGTCACCACCTCCACAGGTTGTTGGCTGGGTGTATAGTGCCTGCGGCCGAATCTGTCAACGTTGTGCTCACTGGACCTCGTCCAGACGCGGGCGGCTCGGAAAGTGGGCCAGATGGGCGGGGCAGCGGCAATCGGAGGCGCCGAAGCGGGGCGCGGGAATTCCGGCCCCCGGCAGTGCCAGAACTGCCCCGGCCAGGCCGCATTCGCGGCGACCGGCTCCGGGGAACAGACGGACCTCGCGGATGGGTGCGACCGCCCGCAGGTAGTCCAGATGCCAGCGCCGGACGGGCGACGGTCGCAGGTGCCGCGCGACCCGCTGCTCAATACCCCCCAGCGCGCTGCCGACGTAGACGTACCAGCCGGCTGGGAAGGAGAACGTGCCCAGTTTCCCAACCCGAATGGTTGCCTCCTCTCCGAGCTCAAAGAGGAGGAGGTAGCTCCCCGGTACACGCTCGCTCATCTTCGTCTCTCCTGATCGTCTCCAGATCTTCCGGGTCCCGCCGCTATTCCGCTCCGGCACAGTGCTTCTTCATTATTGGCTGATTATTCAGCCGGCGCTTGCCGGGCGCAACCCTGTCCCTGACCTCATGGGCTGGGACAGCAGCCAGATCTGCCAGATCCTCAGCGCCCACACTCGACAGAAGGTAGATTGCCAATCGGGGAAACGGATATACTGGCGGTGGAAGGAGACCGCTGACGAATTGAAGGAACCCGGCGACCGCACCCTTGGTCGAGCTCGGCGAGTCACGTCGGGAGCATCGCGGTGACCAGAATGATCAGAAGTGGTCGCCTGACGCAGGTGAAACGGGCGACGCAGGATATCGTTCACCGTGCCGGGCTGCTGCCGCGCCTCCTCGCGGCGGAAGCCCTCCTCTTCGTGCTGCTCTTTGCCGGCGGGTTCCTGTTGATCGAGCAACTGACCGACTCGCTGAAGGCCGGCATTCGCCATCAGTGGTACCTGCTGGGCAACGTGACCGCCCTGTCTGTCGACACGATTCTCGAGCACGGCATCGCCCGCCTCGAGCTGAGCGCGGCCGGGTACCGGACGGCTCTGGCTCAGGGCAATTCACTGGAGGCACAGGCCGCTCTCGACCTGGTCGGCGAGCGATCTCCCCTGTTCACCGGTGGCGTGGCTGCGGTCGACCGCAATCGTCGGGTGGTGGCAGCCAATCGGAGCCACGCGAGGCTGGTGGGGAACGACCTGCAGGCGTCCTGGCCGGAATCCACTCCTCCTGCCGGCCCGTCCCGGCTCCTGACCTGGGGCTTTCGCCAGGGTGCCAGGGGCGACGAACGGATCGCCATTGCGATTCCACTCGATCAGACCGACGCGGCTGCCTACCTGGTCGGCCTCATCGATCCGCGGCGTACTGAGCCGCGTCAGGTTCTCAGGGGCGCCGTCCAGTTGGGTTATTCGGGACACGCCGACCTGGTTGATGGTCAGTGTCTGACGCTGCTGACAACCCTGCCCGGTGAGTTTCTCCGCCCCGGCGACCATCCGACCTCCTGCCGGCAGCGGCTGCAAGACGGCCTGCCTGAAGTGAGCGAGGCCGTTCCGGAAGAGGCCGAGAACCCGGTCTTGCGCGGACCTCATCTGATGGCTTTCATCCCGTTGAAAGCCCTTCCCTGGGCCATCGAGATGGGAACCTCGATGCCGGAAGCCTACGCGCCGGCCGCGCAGCTCCAGTCCGGCAGTCTTGCGCTGCTGGCCATGCTGACCGGACTGGCCCTCGCGGCAACGGTTTTCGTCGGCCGGAAAATCGTCGATCCGGTCAAAGCGTTGAGCGCCGCCGCCCGACAGGTCGCCGAAGGGCGGCCGAGGGCCGGGATCGGCACGCCCTGGGGTGGCGAGATCGGGGAGCTGGCGAACTCGCTCGAAGTCATGCGCTCCCGCTTGCAGGGCTGGGCGGGCGAGCTGGAGGAGCAGGTCCAGAAGCGCACCGAGGAGTTGGAACAGCGGAATCGTGAGCTTCGTGGCCTGTATGAGACCCTGCGTCGCGAGGAGGCGCAGCGCCGCGACCTGCTTGGGAAGGTGCTGACGGCGCAGGAAGATGAGCGCCGGCGCGTGTCGCGAGAGCTCCATGATGGGATCGGCCAGGCGCTCTGGGCGCTGGCGATCGATCTCGAGCGACTGGCGGCGCGGCCAGATCGGATGGCCGGTCTCCAGCGCGAGCTGGAGAACTTGCACCAGTTGGCCGTCGATAGCCTGAGCGACTTGCGGCAGTTGATCGTGGCGCTCCGCCCCTCAGCGCTGGACGACCTGGGGCTGGTGCCGGCCATCCGGCGCTACGCCGAGCTCTACCTGCGCGATGCCGGGATCGAGTTCGAGATCCAGGGGGAGAACCTGGAGCGGCGGCTCGATCTCCCGCTGGAGACCGTCGTCTATCGGGTTGTCCAGGAAGCCATCAACAACGTGGCCCGACACAGCGGGGCGAGCCGTGCGCGGATCGAATTCCAGTTTACCGATTCCACCCTCATCGCCACGGTGAGGGATGATGGCCGGGGTTTCGAGGTCGAAGGCCTCGCCGAGAAGCCGGGCGTGGGGCTCCAGGGCATGGAGGAGCGAGCTTCCCTGGTCGGCGGGAAGCTCCTCGTAGAGAGCCAGCCTGGCCGGGGAACTCTCGTGCGGGTCGAGGTGCCCCTGACCGCCACAGGAGAGCGAGATGGTCAAGAGAACGGTGCTCGTCGTCGATGACCATGCGGTCGTGAGAAAGGGGATTCGGGCCCTGCTGGAGGGCGAAGAGGAGTTCGAGGTGGCCGGCGAGGCCGCAACCGGGCGGGAAGCCGTCGTCGCAGCCGGGCGGCTTCGACCGGACTTCGTCTTGCTGGACATTACGCTGCCCGACGTGAGCGGGCTCGAGGTCATGGCGCAGGTCAAGGCGGCCGTGCCCGAGTCGAAAGTGGTGATTCTCACCATGCATGAGGGGGAGGACTACTTCTTCCGAGCCATTCAGGCCGGCGCCGACGGCTACGTCGTGAAGGCCGGCGGCGCCGAGCACATCCTCGCGGCGCTCTACGCCGTCCTGGGCGGCGGCGTCTACCTCTACCCGTCGCTGGCGAAAACCCTGGTGCGTGAGCATCTACGCGACGCGGGCGGCTCGATGGAGGAATCGCTGAGCCAACGGGAGATCGAGGTGCTTCGCCTGATCGCCGAGGGGCTCAGCAACAAGGAGATCGCGGCGCGCTTGTCCATCAGTGTGACGACGGCCCAGACGCACCGGAACCGGATCATGCAGAAGCTCGGGCTCCACACCGCGGTCGAGCTCGTCCGCTACGCGATCCGCCGGGGCATCATTCGCGTCTGACTCGTCCATCCTCCCACGGCTTGTCCTCTCCCCGGAGGATACCTGGTCCTCTGCGCAGAGGACTGCGCCGTCCCCCACCGCCACGCCAAGAACCCTCTCTTTGGAGGTTGGCGCCAGGCCAGCCCGGCGGTATCTTTGGCATAGGGCGCGATGGCGCCCGGCCAGGTCAGTGCCGGCGCGCCTGGCCCGGAAGCGGCTTCCAGGGCAACAGAGAGCCCGGAAGCCGGCAGAGAAGGGAGACGACGATGAAGCAGTGGGGGTGGAATCGAATCCTCTTGAGCGTGTTGGCCATCGGCAGCCTGCTATTGGCCGCCTGCACGCCGGCGACGGCGATCGGCAGGCAGCACGTGGAAGAGACCACCGGCGGGGTCCGGGAGGTCGTCGTGAAGGCGAACGAGTGGAGCTTCGCCCCCACGTCGATCCAGTTGACGGCGGGCCAACCGGTCCGGCTGTTGCTCGCAAACGAAGGCAAGATTCTGCACGACATGGCCGTCGTCGGGCTTGACGCCGACGTGCACGAGGCGGCGGGACACGGCGCCGGCGAGCAGCATGGCGAGGCCAAGGCCGGCCACGCCGAGGCCGCCGACCACGACACCGGCGGCGCGAAGGTGCATGTGAACGCCGAACCGGGCGAGACCGGGGTGCTCGAGTTCACCCCGACCGACAGCGGCACCTTCGAGTTCATCTGCACCCTGCCGGGGCACAGGCAGGCCGGCATGATCGGCAAATTGATGGTCGCGGCGGGCACAGGCCAAGCGGCCGGCGCTAGCACGCACTGAAAGGCAAGCTCGTCGTCGCCGAGTAGCGCGCGCCTCGGCCTCGATCCCTCCTGCCGGGCCGGTGGCGGGTCCTCTGCCGCCGCCGGCCTCTGCTTGCAGGCAGAGCGATTGGACCGCAAACCGGCAGTTGACACGACCGCCGCCCCGGCTGTATGATAGCAGCCGGGCCTGATCCTGGAGACATTTCCACCGACCGGCCAGGCGCGGTGAGCGTGCTCCCGATGGATGGGGAGAGGGAGCCCGAGCTTCTCGGCCTGCCCGGGGAGGATTCAATGTCCATCCTGCCCCGACTCGAGCAGACCTCCACCTGAATGGAGCGGGTCAACCGCCTCGGGTGGGCGGCCGGCATAGCCTTCTCCACCTATGAGCTCGTCGCGTGATTCGGTGGTGGTCGGCGCGGCCGCCGTCTTGCTTGCCGGCCTCGTGTTCCTGGCGCTCCCACCCGGGCTTCAGTGGTTGCGGATCCGGCTGCGACCGCGACGGCCGTCGTATGCGCGGCTATCGTCGGACGAGACACCGCCGGCCCCGGTGCTGCCGTCGGCGTTCCGCTGGCCCACGCCATCCCGCCCACGCTCGTCTGCTCGCTCCGGATCGTTCGGTCGGTCTCTCCGTCATGGTATACTGAAGCCATCAAGTCTGTAAATGGTGCATTCGGCAAGTCCGTTGGAGATCGGCCGGCCGCTCCATTGTCATGCTGAGCCGCAGCGAAGCATCTCTCCGGCCTGAACCGGCAGCGTCCGGGAGATGCTTCGCTGCGGCTCAGCATGACAGACGGGGAGGCGCCAGAATCACCAACGGAGCCACCCAACGTACCAGCAAAGGGTGAACTATGATGCACGCTCGCCTGGTTACCGCCGAAGAGTTGGCGCGCATGCCGGAAGAGGATGCGCACGTGGAGCTGGTGAAGGGAGTGGTAGTGCGCATGACGCCGGCCGGGCACGCCCATGGTCGTTTCGCGGCGCGTTTCGCCAGCCTTCTCGATAGCTTCGTCCGCGAACGGAGACTCGGCTACGTCTATGCCGCGGAGACCGGTTTCATGCTCTCCCGGAACCCTGACACGGTGCGCGCCCCGGATGCGGCCTTCGTCACCGGCGAGCGGGCGGCGGCGCAGCCACGAGAAGAAGGGTTCTTCGAGGGTGCGCCCGACCTGGCCGTCGAGGTCGTCTCGCCGAGCGACAGCTACCTGGACGTGGAGGCGAAGGTCCAGGAGTACCTGGACGCCGGGGCGCGCCTGGTCTGGGTGCTCAACCCCCGAACGAAGACGCTGATGGCCTACCGGCCAGACGGCAGCGTTCGCCGATACACGATCGACGACACCCTCGACGGCGAGAACGTCTTGCCAGGCTTCGCCGTCCCGCTCAAGGACATCTTCGAGTAGTCCCCACGAACCACAAACCCCAGACCCGTACCGCCCTATTCCCGCCGCCGCACCCGCTTCGCCAGCTCCTCCGCCGGGACCGAGTACTTATCGAACGCTTCCCGCAACCGAGAGGTTTCGTAGTGGGCGTAGATGCGCTTGGTCGTCTCGGGTGAGGCGTGGCCCAGGATGTCCTGGACCTCCGAGAGGGAGGCGCCGGCGTTGAGGAGCACACTCGCCTTGGTATGGCGAAAGTCGTGGGGTGTCGCGTCGACGCCGACGGCGCGGGCGTACTCGACGACGATCAGGTAGATCCGGTGCGGGTGGAGCCGGAAGTTGGCGCCGTTCTGGCGGGGTCGGCCGCGCGGCTTGTCGTGGCGGATGAAGAGCGGCGCCCAGGTGTCACCCCGGGCGGCCAGGTAAGCCCGAATGGCGGCGAGCGTCGGCTCGTCGAAGAACACGACCCGCTCCTTGGCGCCCTTGCCGGTGATGATCGCCTGGTCCTGGCGGCCGTCGGCGATGTCGGCCCGGTTGAGCGAAGCCACCTCCTGCCGCCGCATGCCGGTCGTGAAGAGCGTTCGGATCAGCGCCTTGTTCCGGAGCAGCTCCAGCCGGTGGCGAGCGTTCTTGCCGTCCGGCTCGGGGACGGCAAGCGACTCGACGTGCGTCACGACGAGCGGGATCGCCGGATCGATCCGGGGTGTCTTGTAGGAGGCGCGGCCGACGATCTCGCGGAGGCCGGCCCGCATCCGCTCGTAGCTCGTGCCCGCAGGCCCCCAGCCGCGCCGCTCCAGGAACCGGAAGAAGGCGCCGACGCCGGCGAGATAGGTCAGGTGCGTGGCCCGCGCCTCACGGCCGTACCGCCGGACGAGCCACGGATAGAACCGCTCCAGAATGTCCGTCGGCAGCGCCGTCGTCGGCGCAGCCTCATCGATCCGGCGGTCGGCCAGGTATTCGGCGAAGCGGGCGAGGGCGGTCGCATAGGTGTTGACGGACGCCTCGGAGCGACCGACAAGGGTGTCCAGGAAGTCGGCGCGGGCGTGGGCGAGAGAGGGGTGATCCGTCAGCGCATTCACCGAGAACCCTCGTCCTCTCGGGTTTCCCATTCAACTGGACATAACATCTGATCGCCTTTCCGCGCCACCACCATCACGTGCGCACTCACTCCCAGGAGAGATGGCTCGTGCTCGACGGCCCGCACCAGCTCCAGAAGGCGGGCATGGCGGTCGGGATCGGACCACCAGCGGTCGAAGTCCGGCAGCAGCCAGCCCGGGCCCTCGACGGCGACGGTCTCTTCGATCTGGAAGCCCGCCTGGCGCACCTCGGACGCCAGCTCGTCCGGATGGTGGAGGAAGGCGGTCGTGAAGTAGCCTCGACGATCGGGGTCGCGATGCCGGCCGTCCTGGAGATCGCGCTCGACGATGGGGCCGTACGCCGGGTCGTCGAACAGGTTGGTGAGGAGGCCGTCGAGCAGGGAGGCGAACCGGGAGATGCCGGCGGCGAAGACGAGGCCGCCGAGGCGGAGGATCCGCTTAGCTTCACATAACGCGAGCAGGCGCTCGTCACGCTCGATGAGATGATAGAGCGGCCCGAGAAGCAGGACGGCGTCGGCGCTGTCGGCCGGTTGGTCCAGCCGGCGGGCGTCGCCGACGCGCGCCGAGGCCAGCGGGTGGGCGGGCTGCACGGCCGACGCCCGGCGGGCCTGCTCGACGTGGAGCGGCAGCGCGTCGACGAGGTGGACCTGGTAGCCCGCCTCGGCCAGCCAGCAGGCGTAGGCGCCCGCGCCGCCGCCGACGTCGAGGACCACGGCGGGCGGCGGCGGCAGGTGACGCCGGATGATCTCCTGCGTCCGCGCGAGCTCCAGCCGGCCGAGGCCGCGGTGAAGCCTGCCGGCCTCCTGGCCGCCGGCGTAGTAGTCGGCGATCTCGCCCGGCAGCGACCCGGCCGGGCCCATCGGCTCACCCACCGGTCTCCCTCCACACCAGTTGAGAGCATACCAGATGCGCTCAGGGTCGACAACGAACCGGTCATCGCTCGGTTGTGCAAAAGGCAAGACATGGGGTGGCGCGAGCCGCACCTTGAGGCCGGTCCGGCAGACGAGGCGTCCGCCCGCAGAGACCCCGCCAGGCACACCGCGGGTGCCCGTCACCATTTCGCGCCAGACAAGCGTCGTAGGGGCGGCTCGCGAGCCATATGAGACCCAAGGACCTGGGGCGAGGCACACCACGACACCGCTCGCACGCGCGCGGAGGCGGGCCGGCGCTGCTCTGTCATTCCGAGCCGCAGCGAGGAATCTCCTCGTCCGTCCGGGATCACGCGGGGCTGGTCCAGGCGACCCACGAGGCTGGAGCCTTCGCTTCCTGCGGCCCCAGGCGCGGCGTCCGGTTTTCCCGCACCCACCGGGGAGATTCCTCGCTGCGGCTCGGAATGACAGACGGCGGTCCTTCCACGGACCGAGTCTGGCGCACCAGTGGACCCCATGCTGGGGAGCTGCCCTGTCTCGGTTGCCTGGCGCAAAACTCTGACGCCCACCCGCACACCGCTCGCGGGTGGCGCCGGGACTGCGCCTCGTGTAGGATAATCAGTACGATACGGGAGGAGCATCGGCGTGAAGGTTGTCCGTACGGAGCAGGGCGGGACGGTCCGGCGTAGCGGCCGGAAGGGCCCAGGCAAGACGGTGAAAGTCACGGTGACGGTCCCCGCCGCGCTGGTGGACGCCACCGTTGCCCGAGTTGAGGCCGACCAGGCGCCCTCACGCAGCGCCTACGTGTCCCAGGCGCTGGAGGCGCAGATCGCGGCCGACGAGGGGCGCGACGCCTTCCTGGAGTTCCTCGATCGGCTGGACGAGGAGCTTGGTGCGCCGACTGAAGAGGAATACGCGTGGGCACGCCGATTCGCCGGCCAGTAGCGCCCGGACTCCGCCCATGACGCCGGTTGGATATCATAAGATTGATTATGATATCCAAAACGAGCCCCGGCAGCCCCGGTCGCGCCGCTCGGTTGACCTCACGGAACCGCAGAGGCGCAGGGGGCGCAGAGGCGGGTTTCCTCGTGTGTGACTTCTGGCGCAGCAGTTTGGTGATCGCCTCACTCTTCCTGTTGGCCTGTGCCAATACCGGACCCCTCACGGCGCCGCCCGCCGCGCCGACGCCCACCGCTGCCCGAGCCATCGCCAGCCCCACGGCACCGACTGGCCAGACATCGCCCAACCCGACCACGACCGCCACAGCAATCGGCACTGCCTCGGCCACCCCGCCGGCGACTGCGCTACGACCAACCGCGACGGCGACGCCGACCGTCACGCCGCCCCGGCCGTTCGCGCCACGCGCCGAGGTCGTCGCCACCGGCCTCGAGGTGCCCTGGGCGCTGGCCTTCGCCCCCGACGGCCGGCTTTTTCTGACCGAGCGCCCTGGCCGCATTCGCGTCGCCGTCAACGGGCGGCTCCTGCCCGAGCCCGTCGCAACCCTTCCGGTCGCCACCAGCGCCGAGTCCGGCCTGATGGGGATCGCCCTCGACCCCGACTTCTCAGCCAATCGCTTTCTCTACGTTATGTACACGTACCGCAGCTCCCGCGGCGACCTCCGCAATCTGGTCTCCCGGCTGGTCGAGCGCAACAACCGGGCCGCCGGCGAGGTCGTCCTCCTCGACGACATCCCCGGCGCCGCCATTCACGACGGCGGCCGCCTGAAGTTCGGCCCCGACGGCAAGCTGTACGTCACGACCGGCGACGCCGCCTCCGGCTCGCTCGCCCAGGAGCGCAGCTCGCTCGCCGGCAAGATCCTCCGGCTGAACCCGGACGGCTCGGCGCCGCGGGACAACCCCTTCCCCGGCTCGCCGATCTACTCCTACGGACACCGCAACCCCCAGGGCCTCGACTGGCACCCCGGGACCGGGGATCTGTTCGCCACGGAGCACGGCCCCACCGGGAACGACGAGGTCAACGTCATCCTGGCTGGACAGAACTACGGCTGGCCGGACGTCGCCGGCCGCGGCGGGGCACCACGTTATGTCGACCCAATCCTGGCGCTCTCCCCATCGGTGGCGCCTTCCGGCGCCGCTTTCTACGCCGGCCGGCCGCTGGCGCCCTGGACCGGCGACTTCTTCTTCACGACGCTTCGCGGAGAGCACCTCCACCGGGTCACTCTCGGTGGGCCCGACCGGCGGCAGGTCGAGCGGACTGAAACGCTCTTCCAGGGCGTCTACGGCCGCCTGCGGGACGTCGTCCTGGGTCCCGACGGCTATCTCTACTTCACGACGAGCAACCGCGACGGCCGCGGCCGCCCGGCTGCCGACGACGACCGAATCCTCCGGATCGTGCCGGCGCGTGAGTGATGAGTGATGGGTGATGGGTAATGAGTGATGGGTGATGAGTGATCGGTGACGGGTGGGGTCCCTCCTATGGAAACCCGAGTACGACAATAGGAGTAACGGCGCATGCTGAGGTGCGGAGGCTGCGGAAGCGGAG
>JACQGW010000418.1 GCA_016199325.1 Chloroflexota bacterium | reverse complement strand
GACGACGGTGACGTTCACGGACAACCTGTCGATCGGGCCTGGGGAGTCGGCGAACATCTTCAATGGGAACACGGATGCGACGCGGGGAGCGGTGCTGCCGGACCAGTTCCTGGGGTCTGCGACGGCGGTGTCGACGAACGGAGTGCAGATCGTGGGGATCGTGAACGACCTGGCGATCGCCTCCGGGGTGAACTCGAGTGCGTCGTACAACATGGAAGCGACGAGTGCGGCGACGACGAAGCTGGTGGTGCCGCTGGTGCGGAACGTGTTTCCGGCGGACTCGCGGAAGCTGTTCACGGGCTTGCAGGTGATGAACGCGGGGAGTGCGGCGACGCGGATCCAGGTGCAGTACTTCGGGCAGAACAAGACGCTGACGACGGACACGGACGTGAAGGCGAACGTAGCGCCCGGGACGTCGGCGAGCTTCCTGTCGTCGAACACGAATGCGTCGACTGGGCTGGTGCTGCCGGAGAACTTCCTGGGGTCGGCGATTGTGACGTCGCTGGACGGACAGCCGTTGATCGGTATCCTGAATGACCAGAGCATGACGGGGCAATCGGACGCCGCCATCTTCAACGCTCTGCACACGACGCAGTAACCTGACCGAGTTCGGGGCAGGCCGGGACCTGCATGCGGGATAGGTCTTGATTCAGGGGCGGGCTCACAGCCCGCCCCCTTGTTTTGGAGGACGAGCTGTCAACTGCCCATCCGCTCAGTCCGTCCCCGGAATCCGCCAACAGTCTCTCCCTCCAGTTGGAGGACGTCCCCTGTCTAATCTGTGGATCGCCGCGGAGCGAGGTATTTCGCCGGGCGCCGGATTGGACCCGGGAACGCTCTGATCTCTACCGGTTTGACCGCTGCGCCGGGTGTGGGCTCATCTACCAGCGGCCTCGCCCGACGAGGCAAACCATCAGCTCTGCCTATCCCGACACCTACCTCCCCTTTCAACAGACCCGGGACAGCCGCCGATCCTGGCTGCGGAGGCTCGATGCCCGGCACGGCCTGGCGAAACGACGCCGGTACGTCGAGCGATGGGCCACGGGAGGACGCTTGCTTGACGTGGGCTGTGGCAGTGGCGACTTTCTTGCCGCCATGGCCCGCGCCGGCTGGACGGCGGTCGGCCTGGACGTCGCTCACGCTGTCGTCCGTGCCTGTGTCGCGGCGCATGCTCTCCCCGCCGTGGAAGCGGTGGCGGATCTCTCCATGCCGTTCCGGGCCGAAGCGTTCGACGTCATCACCTACTGGGACGTGCTCGAGCACCTGCACGATCCCCGCCGCGCGCTGGCCGAGGCGCGCCGCCTGGTTCGGCCTGGCGGGACCCTCGTCGTCACCGTTCCGGATGCGGCGTCGTTCCAGGCGCGTCTCTTCGGACCCTACTGGCAGGGCTTCGACGCACCCCGCCACCTCTCCATGTTCACCCGTCCGACATTGGCGCGCTTGCTGGCGGAAACCGGCTGGACCGTGGCCGAGGTTTCGACGTTCACCGGCGCGACACGGACGTTCCTGCTGAGCCTGGGCTGGTGGCTGAAAGGCGCGCTCGGCCCCCGCTGGGGCGGGCGAGCTGCCGGATTCGTCGGCTCCAGGGCAGGCCGCGTGTTGCTCACGCTGCCGCTGGTGGCGCTGGCGAAGTGCGGGGGCACCTCGCACGTGACGGTGGTCGCCCGTCCCACGACGCTCGACCGGCCAGCAGAACGGCCGAACCGCCAAGACGCCAAGAACGCCAAGGCGAGCGGATTGATGGTTTCTGGTCTCTGGTTGGGAAGGCTGACGTAATGACGCAATGACGCATGACGCGTGACGCGTGACGCATGACGCGTGACGTAATGACGCAGTGACGCATGAAATCGCCAAGCCGCATCCATCAAAACCAGCGTGGCATGCCACTGGTGCTGATCGCCGCGCTGCTCCTCTACGCTGCGATCATCGGCACGAGTTTCCAGACATTTCTCGTGGCCGGAGACGAAACGGACTATCTGACGCTGGCCGAGAGCCTGCTGGTGGACGGCGACGTCGACCTGCGGAATCAGTACGCCGACGTGCAGTTCAAGCACGGCTTCGACTATCAGGCCGATGGCCGCATCCGGAGCGTGCATGGCATCGGCCTCCCGCTGATCATCCTCCCGGCGTACGCCGTCGCCGGACGTCTGGGAGCGTCCGCCGTCGTCGTCCTGCTGGGCGCTCTCCTGGCCGCGCTGACGTTCTCGGTGTGTCGCACCGTCACCGCGTCGGCCGGCGCGGCCGCCTTCGCAACAGCGGCCGTCGCGGCCTCCCTCCCGGTGGTCATCTTCGCCACCCAGGTCTACACCGAAGTGCCTGCCGCTCTCCTGACGCTGGCCGCCGTCGGCCTACTCGTCGATCGGCTACCAACCGCTCGCGCCGTCGCCTCGCCCAGGCTCATGCGATGTATCGCCGCCGGACTCGTCCTCGGCGCGCTGCCGTGGCTGCACGCCAAATACGTCGTCCCGGCCGGCATAGTCGGCCTGTTTTTCCTCGTCGCACTCTGGCGGCGGGGCGCATGGCGCCAGAGCCTCGCCCTGGGCGCCACCGCCGGCGCCCTCTACGGGCTGCTGCTCCTCCTGTTCTACCGCTGGTACGGCAACGTCTGGCCCGACGCGCCGTACCGCCCGCTCACGGGCGCCTGGTCGACGCTGGAGGGCATTCCGACCGGCGCGGCGGGTCTGCTGCTGGACCGTATGGCCGGTCTGCTTCCGAACGCGCCGGTCTATCTGCTGGCGGTCCCGGGGCTCCTCGTGCTGGGTTTCCGGGCGCATCTCCTGGCCGCGCTGGTTGCCGGGCTCTTCGGCGTCTCCCTCGTGTTGAACGCGTCTCACGTGGCCTGGTGGGGCGCCGGACCTGCTCCGGCCCGCTACCTGACGCCGGTCGTGCCGCTGCTGGCCCTGCCGATGGCGGCGCTCTGGGCATGGCCGCCCGGACGATGGGCTATCGCCGTCCGCGGCGCAAGCGGGGTACTGCTGGGGATCAGCCTCCTCGCCGGTGGCCTGGTGCTAGCCGACCGCCGCCTGGCACTCTCGGCGGACGACGGGCGTCCCCGCCTTCAGGAGTGGCTCTGGGGTCCGGCGGTCTCCACCGCCGGTTTGCTTCCCGGCCTCGTCTCATCGTCGACGCGGACGAGCGGCCAGTTCCACGCGCACGTTGGCCGGATCGTGCCCGACCGGCTGGTCTACGGCAACCAGGCCCGACTGGCAGAGGCGGGGCGAGACCCCGCAGGCTTCCTTGCGTTCTCGGAGCCAATCTCCCTGCGCTCCGGCAAGTACCGCGCGTTCTTCCGGCTGAAGGTGGACCGCCAACTGCCGATGCCGGTTGCCCGGATCGACCTCGCCCGGCACCGGTCCGGCACGATCCAGTCGGTCGCCGAGCAGACGCTGACCGGGCTGGATTTCACGGCGCCGGGGGCCTGGCAGGACTTCACGCTGGTGGCAGAGGTGTTCGAGGGCGACCGGCTGGAGCCCCGAGTCTACTACGAGGCGAACGGCGCTCATCTCTGGTTTGATCGCGTCTTCATCGCAAGGAGGATCAGCGTTCCCTTGCTGGACATGTGGTGATGCCACGCCATCCTAGAAAAGCGGCAGTTGCCGGGGTTCCGCGGCATCCTTCTTCGTTTCGGGCTCCGGCCTGGGCGACTGCGCCGCCGGCTGACTCGCGACCGGCTCGGGTGGCGGCGCGGGCGGGGTCGCCTGCTGGCGGGCCTCGGCGAGGAGGCGGGGGATCTGCTTGAAATCGGCCTCGATGTCGGCGCGATGGCGGGGCTGATGAAGGGCGGCGGCCGGATGGTAGAGCGGCAGGTAAGTGACGCCGTCGCGCCGGCGCGCCTTGCCGTGGATCCGGGAGATGGTCTCGCCTGGGAAGTACTTCGCCATCGAGTAGCGGCCGAGCGTGACGACGAGCCTGGGCCGCAGAAGGGCGAGCTGTCTGGCCAGCCATTGGTCGCAGGCAGCCAGCTCGTCCGGGAGCGGGTCGCGATTCTGGGGCGGCCGGCACTTCACGACGTTGAGCACTGCGACCTCCTGCCGGCGCAGGCCGACGGACCCGAGGAGCTCGTTCAGGAACTGGCCGGCCGCGCCGACGAAGGGGCGACCCTGCTGATCCTCGTGGAACCCCGGACCCTCGCCGACGAAGACGATCTCGGCCCCGGCCGGGGTGTCGCCGGGGACCGCCTGCGTGCGTCCCTTAGCCAGCCCGCACTTCGTGCAGGCTCGGATCTGTTCGGCGAGCTGAAGCAGTTCTTCCTTCATGACCTACCCATCAAGCGAGCTTGCTCAACCAGATGCCGATCTCGAAGAGGACGATGATGGGGAGCGCGACGAGCGTCTGGTTCACCGGGTCGAAAGTGGGCGTGATGAACGCGGCGAGCACGAAGGCGACGACGGCCGCGTAGCGCCGCAGGCCGGCGTAGCGGTCGGCCTTGACGATGCCGAGCTTGGCCAGGAGGAACATGACGAACGGTGTCTCGAAGGAGACGCCGATCCACAGGAGGAGGGTCGTCACCGTGCCGACGTAGCTCTCGATCTTGATCATGGGCGTGGCGACCGGCCGGCCGAAATTGATCAGGAAGCTGACCGCCGGCGGCACGAGGACGTAGTAGCCGAAGGCGACGCCCGTCAGGAATGAGGCGAAGACCGGTGGCATGGACAAGAGCAGAGCCCGCTTCTCCCGGCGCGTCAGCGCGGGCGCGATGAAGGCGGCGAGCTGATAGACCAGCACCGGCATCGCCAGGATCAGCCCGGCGAAGAGGCCGACGCGCATGTAGACACCCAGATACTCCGTCAGCTCGGTGAAGACGACCTGGAAATCCTTGTCCATCGAGCGCGCCGGCTGGAGGAGCAGGTCGAAGAGCTGGGGCACCACCGCCAGCGACACCAGGACGCCGACGCCCACGGCGATGGCCGCGTAGATCAGCCGTTGCCGCAGCTCGTCCAGGTGTTCAAGGAGGGTCATCTCCTTGACATCTTGACCCTCCTCGAACTCCTCCTGACCGGGGTCGAGCAGCTTCGCCAGGGGTGCGAACGCCCGATCGTCAGTAGCCATGAATCACGTCCTTGCTTGCTAGGTCCCCGAATACCACTGCATCGGCAGCACCGGCGGCGCCGCCGATCTGGCCGTTTCAGGCTCCGTCTCTTGCTCGGCCGCGGCCGCCACCGGGGCGGCCCCGCTCTCTGCTGCGTAGCCCACCGGCTCGTCGGCGTGCTGGAGCTGGAGGACGGCGTTCTGAAAGGGATCGTCCGATCGGCTGCCGTTGACGCGAACGTCGGCGGCGCTGGCCTCGGCCAGCAGGGCGGCGACCTGTTGATCGAACGAGCCGGTGGACGCCGGGGGCATCCCGTTGACCGACGAGCTGGCGACCGCCGGCTGGTACTCGACCGGTGTGGACGTGCTGCCGGTGATCGGCGGGTACTCGGCCGGCGTGGACGAGGTGGCGACAGCCGGCGCGGGCGAATGGCTGGCCGGACTGTTCAGGTCGAGCGTAATAGTAGCGGCCTGCTTGACCTCCTGAACCTCGTGAGTCACCGTCTTTTGGATCTCGGTGAGCTCCTCGGTGACCTTGCTGACCTCGGCGGTCAGCTCTGCGCTCATCTTCCGGAACTCCCGGACGGCCCGCCCGACCCCCGCGGCCATCTCCGGGAGGCGTTGGGGGCCGAACACGACGAGCGCGACGATCAGCACGAGAATCAGCTCCATCGGTCCGATGCCGAATACACCCATGGCTCGCCTTCCTAATGACCCGGCGTCGGGTCGCGGGACGACCGCGGACGGGTCCTACTCCTCGTCCTCGATCCCCTGCTCCTTGATATACTCGACGGCGTCGCGCACCGTCCGCAGCTTCTCAGCATCCTGGTCGGAGATCTCGATCGTCTTCCCGTTTTTCGAGAACTCCTCCTCCATCGTCATGATCAGCTCGACCAGGTCCAGGGAATCGGCGTTGAGGTCATCGATGAACGAGGCGTCCAGCGTGACTTCTTCAGGGTCGACCCCGAGCTGTTCGACGATGATCCTCTTGACCCGATCGTAGACCGTTACCACCTGTTCACCTCCCCAGGGAATGGCGTATTTGAGGTATTAACGCTCAATGCGCGACGTGGGTGCTCACCCAGCCCAGGACACCGTTGACGAACTTTGCCGAGTTGTCGCCGCCGAAGATCTTCGCGAGCTCAACGGCCTCGTTGATCACGACCTTCAGCGGAGTCCGCCGATAGTAGAGAATCTCGCAGATCGCCAGGCGCAGGATATTCTTGTCGATGCGTGCCATCTGTTCGAGCGGCCAGGCCGGCGCCGCCCGGCGGATCATGTCGTCGATCGCATCCAGGTGTACCACAACCCCGCGCACCAGCGCTGTCGCCAGCTCCCGCCCTTCCGGCGGGAGATCGCCGATCTCAATCACCTCGTTCGGAGCCGGCGCATCGGTTGTTGCGCGCCCGGGCCCTTCCGGTGATGGCCTCACCTCCGCAAGGCGGCGCTGGAGCACCTCCTCGAGCTGATGGCCGGTCAGATCGATTTCAAAGAGCGCCTGGAGCGCCGCGATGCGGGCCGTGCGCCGGACGCCGGCCACAGGACACCCCGTTCTATGAGCTCAACGCAGAGTTCATGGTGATCTGCTCGCCGCGCGGGAAATGCCGCTCTACGAAGTTCGTCTGGACACTGCCGGCCAGGAAGCTTGGATGCTGCAAGACCTCGAGATGAAACTCTCGGGTCGTCCGCACCCCCTCGACAATCAGCTCGCTCAACGCTCGCCGCATCCGGCTGATGGCTTCGGCACGCGTTTCACCCCAGGCGACGATCTTGCCGAGCAGCGAATCGTAATAGGGCGGGACCTCGTACCCGGCAAACAGATGGCTGTCCACGCGAATGCCAGGACCGCCGGGCGGCACGTACGCTCGGATCGTCCCAACCTCGGGCGCGAAACCCCGCGCCGCATCCTCGGCGTTCAGGCGGCACTCCATCGCGTGCCCCTGGATTGTAGCCCCTCCCGAAGTCAAGGTCAAGTGCTCGCCTCCTGCGATCCGGAGCTGCCATTTGACCAGATCGACCCCGGTGACCATCTCGGTGACCGGATGCTCCACCTGGATGCGTGTGTTCAT
>JACQGW010000409.1 GCA_016199325.1 Chloroflexota bacterium | reverse complement strand
TCCCGCGCTTCGACGTGAACCCGAACACGGGTGAGCCGATGGGACGACACACGCAGATGGTGGTGGCCCGCAACACGATCTATCTGGACGCTGGCCGGCCTTCCCACGTCGTCCTGCCGATCATTCCGCACGGGGAGGGCTAGTTGGTGCATTCGGCAAGTCCGTTGGACATTGCCCGGCCCGTCCATTGTCATGCTGAGCCACAACGAACGAGTGATGAGTGATGGGCGAGACCCCTGCATCGCACTGCTGAACCGCAGCGAAGCATCTCCCGGACGCTGCTGGTTCAAGCCGGGGAGATGCTTCGCTGCGGCTCAGCATGACCGAGCTCCCACGAGTTCCTATGGAGGAGGCGACGATGCGTATCGCAATAGGAAACATCGGGCACGAGACCAACACGTTCTCGAACCGGCCCACCGATCTGGCGGAGTTCAGACGGTCGTGGCAGTTCCCGGGGCTGCTGCTCGGAGACGAGGTTCTCTCGGCCTTTGCCGGTACCCGGACCTGCCAGGGGGGCTTCATCGGCGCCGCCCATGCCGAGGCGCTGGAGCTCGTGCCGCTCCTCTGGACGATGGCCTGTCCGGCGGGGCCGGTCACCCGGCCGGCCTTCGACTATCTGCTGGATGAGCTGCTGGACCGGCTGCGTCGGGCCGGACCGGTGGACGGCGTGCTGCTCGACCTGCACGGCGCGATGGTCGTCGAGGGCGACGACGACGGCGAGGGGTGCGTGCTCAGCGCCATCCGGGAGGCCGTCGGCGAGGGCGTCCCGATCATCTCGACGTTGGACCTGCACGCCAACATCACGCCGCTGATGGTCGAGAAGGCCGACGCGCTCGTCGGCTACGATACGTATCCCCACGTGGACATGTACGAGCGCGGCGTCGAGGCGACCCGGTTGATGGCGGCGACGCTGCGCCGTGAGCTGCGGCCGACGATGGCGCTGCGCCAGCCGCCGCTGCTGGCGCCACCGCCCGGCCAGTTCACCGGACGGTTCCCCATGACCAGGGTGCTGGCGCTGGCGCACGAGATGGAAGCGGCGGACGTCGTCACGGCGACGGTGGCGTGCGGCTTCCCGTACGCCGACATCGCATGTGCGGGGGTAGCCACCGTCGCCGTAACCAACGGCGACACCGCCCTGGCCGAGCGACGGGCGAACGAGCTGGCGGACCTTGCCTGGGAGCTTCGGGCCGCCTTTGCGGCGCCGGCCATGCCGCCTGCTCAGGCGGTCGAGGAGGCGATGGCGGAACCCGGTCTGGTGGTGCTGGCCGATGTGGGCGATAACCCCGGCGGTGGGACGCCGGCCGATGGAACGGTGTTGCTGCGCGCGCTCATCGAGAAGGGGGCGCGGCGCGCGGCGCTGGCCGCCATCGCCGACCCGGAGGCGGTGGCCGCATGCGTCGCGGCCGGCGTGGGCAACAAGGTGGCGCTGCGGCTGGGCGGCAAGTCCGACCGGCTGCACGGCGAGCCCCTCGACGTGGTCGGGCGCGTCCGGGTGCTCTCGGACGGCAGCCACGTCATCAAGGGACCGATGATGACGGGCGTCCGCGTCGAGAACGGCCGGACGGCGGTCCTCGACTGCGACGGCGTCGAAGTGGTCATCACCGAGAACCGGATCCAGCCGCTCCACCTGGAGATCTTCCGCTCGGTCGGCATCGAGCCCACGGACCGGCAGATCGTCGCCGTCAAGTCGTCGGCACATTTCCGCGCCGCCTTCGAGCCTATCGCCCGTCGCGTCATCGAGGTGGATTGCCCCGGCATTACGACGCCGAACCTGCGCTCGCTGCCCTATCGCAACGTGCGCCGGCCCATCTATCCGCTGGATGAGATGGAGAGCCAGACGACGAGCCGGACGACGAGCCAGACGAAGAGCCAGACGAGCTGAAGGAGGAGCCCCGTGATAGGATCGACGCCGAAGTATGGCATGGTCATCGCCAAGAACGTCATGCTGCCGATGCGGGATGGGGTGCGGCTGGCGACGGACCTCTACTTCCCGGCGCTGGAGGGCGCGCCGGTAGCGGGCCAGTTTCCCACCATTCTGGGCCGCACGTCGTACGACAAGGAGAGCCCCCAGATGTGGGTGAGGCCCGTCGCCGAGTACTTCGTGCCGCGCGGGTACGTCGTCGCCCTCCAGGACCTCCGCGGCCGCCACCAATCCGAAGGGACCGGCCAGTACTTCCACGCGTCCAATCCAACCGAGGGCCCCGACGGCTACGACACCGTCGAGTGGATCGCCGCCCAGCCCTGGTCCAACGGACGGGTCGGCACGGTCGGCAGCTCGCACGGGGCGATCGTCCAGCAGATCATGGCGCTCTACCGGCCGCCGCATCTCACGGCCATCTGGCCCGATGTCGGGCCGACCAACTACTACGCGCACATGAGCCGGGAGGGCGGCGCGATGGCGCTGCACATGTTCGGGGCGCTGTTCCTCCACGCTCACGACGCCCAGGAGATCCGTGACAACCCGGCGGCAAAGCAGGTGCTCCACGAAGCCATGCAGCATCTGCGGGAGTGGGTCTACCAGACGCCGTTCAAGCCGGGCCTCACGCCGCTGGCCGTGGTGCCGAATCTGGAGAGGATGCTCTTCAACTACTACTACCGCGGCGAGTACGACGAGTTCTGGGCGCAGGACTGCAACGACCAGGAGCGCTACTTCGACCGCCACGCCGACGTCCCCGGCGTCTACACCGGCGGCTGGTACGACCCCTTCGCCATCGCGACGACCAACTACTTCGCCGCCATGTCCAGGCAGAACCGAACGCCCCAGCGGCTGATCATGGGCCCCTGGACCCACTACACGATGCGCGGCCAGGGCCAGACCTGGGCGGCCGACGTCGACTTCGGGCCGGACTCGAAGTGGGGAGACGCAACGTACAACGAGGAGCGCCTGCGCTGGTTCGACCGCTGGCTGAAGGAGATCCCCAGCGGCGTCGAGGACGACCCACCGGTGCGCCTCTTCGTCATGGGCGGCGGCACCGGCCGGCGCACGCGCGCGGGGAAGCTGGACCACGGCGGCCGCTGGCGCGCCGAAGCGGCCTGGCCGATCGCCCGGACCCAGCCGACGTCCTTCTATCTCCGCAGCGGCGGCCAGCTCAGCCAGACGCCGCCGGAGGAGAGCGAGCCGCCGGCACGGGTTGCCTTCGACCCGTCGCATCCGGTCCCGACCATCGGCGGCAACATCACCGGCTACTACGAGCTGGTTCCTTTGCCCGAGGGCATGAACCCCGACTACGTTCCGCCGCGCGCCCGGATGCGGAACATCGTCGTCGACGGGCCGCTGCACCAGAAGGAGGAGCCCGGGATCGTCGGCGCCCGGCCGCCCTACCCGGTCCTGGCGGCCAGGCCCGACGTGCTCGTCTTCCAGACGCCGCCGCTGCCCGATGACGTCGAGGTCACCGGCCCCATCGCCGTCACTCTCTGGATCTCGTCGTCGGCGGTCGACACCGACTTCACGGCGAAGCTGCTCGACGTCTACCCGCCGAACGAGGACTACCCCGGCGGGTATCACCTGAACCTCGTCGACAGCATCATCCGGTGCCGCTACCGCAACGGCTGGGAGCGACAGGAGCTGATGACGCCGGGCGAGGTGTACCGCGTCCAGATCGCACTCCCGCCGACGAGCAACCGGTTCCAGGCCGGGCACCGGATCCGGCTGGACATCTCCGGCAGCAGCTTCCCGCGTTTCGACGTCAACCCGAACACGGGCGAGCCGATGGGGCGGCACACCCACACCGTCGTCGCCCACAACACCGTCCACCTGGATCGCGCCCATCCATCGCACGTCGTCCTACCGATCATCCCGGCGACATAGGACACGGAACGTGGCGAACCGCAGAGGCGCAGAGGACGCAGAGAACGAGAGTTCGTGGTTTCTGGTTTCTGGTTCGACAGGCATCGCCACAACCAGAAACCAGAAACTTATGACCCCGTCTCGGCGCCTCTGCGGTTTCGTTGCGCGTTCCTGGAGAATACGAGGAGGTAGCTATGTCCAACCAGCAGGCACCCCAACTGTTCGACTTCGGGCTGAGCGCCGAGCAGGAGGCGCGGGCCCGGCGGCTCCACGACGAGAGCATCGTCGTCGACATGCTCTTCTGCGGGCCGTGCGGGCCGGCCGCCTTCACCGACGAGATGAACGAGACCCTCAAAGCCGTGTACAAGCGCAATCACAACGCGGAGGCGACGTACTGGGCGGCCAATGCGCTGCCGGCCCACCTTGCGGTCCAGGGCAAGTTCGACGCGTTCCGTGAGTGGTGGGACGCCTCCGGCGTGACGGCCGGCAGCCGCGAGGTGGGAATCAGCGCCTTCGAGCCGACGCTCAAGGAGATGGCGAACGCCCAGGTGCAGTTCGACGGGCTCGACTGGCTGGTGAAGGCGCTCAAGGCCAGCGACATCCGCCGGGCCAAGGCCGAGGGTAAGCATGCCGGCTACACCCACATCCAGGATACCCGGGCCATCGAGCTGAATCTGGACCGGGTGAACCTCTTCTACGATCTCGGCATGCGGATGGTGCAGCTCACCTACAACAGCATGAACTACGTCGGGACGGGCTGCACCGAGCGGACCGACGCCGGCCTGAGCTACTTCGGCGAGAAGCTCATCCGGCGGATGAACGATCTCGGGATGATGGTGGACACCGGCCACACCGGCAGCCAGACGACGCTCGACGCCTGCCGGGTCTCCCGAGCGCCGGTCATCGCCAGCCACACGTGCGCGCGGGCGCTCTCCGGCCACGACCGCGGCAAGCCGGATGAGGTCATCAAGGCGGTGGCGGCCACCGGCGGCATTGTCGGCGTCGTCACGGTGCCGCCCTTCCTCAGCAAGAGGCCCGAGTCGTCAATCGTCGACTTCCTCGACCATGTCGACCACATCGTGAACCTGATCGGCGCCGACCACGTCGGCATCGGCACCGACTGGCCGAACTGCGCGCCCGAATGGCTCCTGTCGCTGCTGGACGACTGGGCGAAGGAGATCGGGTTCCGCGAGGAGCACCGGGTCGACTGGCTCGCGACGCTCAAGGGGTTCGTCGACTACCGGGAGTTCGTCAACATCACTCGCGGCCTGGTCTCGCGTGGCTACTCCGACGGTGAGATCAAGGCCATCCTGGGTGAGAGCTTCATGCGGGTGTTCGAGCAGATCTGTGGATGACCGAAAGCGATTGGCGAGGGCGGGCGCCGAGGCGACCGGCGCCCTGGACCCCATCCGGTTCGAGGTGATCCGGAACGCGCTCGTTGCCGCGACCGAGGAGATGGCGCTGGCGCTGCGGCGCAGCGCCTACTCCACCAACATCAAGACGCGCAGCGATTTCTCCTGCGCTTTCTTCGATCGCGACCTCCGCGTCATCGCCCAGGCGTTCACCCAGCCCGTCCACCTCGGCTCCTTCGTCGAGCTCGTCCCGCGGGCCGTCCGCGCCTACGGCCCCGACCGCCTCCGGCCGGGCGATATGCTCGTATCCAACGACCCCTACGGCGGCGGCGTTCACCTGAACGACGTGACCGTCATCGCGCCTGCCTTCTACCGCGGGCAGCTCTTCGGCTATCTGGCCAACCTGGCGCATCACAACGACGTCGGCGGCGGCGCTCCCGCTTCAATTGGCGCCTTCCGCGAGGTCTTCCAGGAGGGCGTCATCATCCCGGCGGTGAAGCTCGTGGCCGGAGGCGCCATCGTCGACGACGTGTTCCGGCTCATCCTCGCCCAGATCCGCAGCAAGCGAGAGACGGCCGGCGACTTCCGGGCCCAGATCGCCGCCAACGTGACCGGCGAGCGCCGGCTTGGCGAGCTGGCCGACCGACTGGGAACCGACGTCCTCGTCGCCGCCATCGACGCCGTCGTCGACTACACGCGCCGCCGCACGCGACAGGAGCTGACTCGGCTGCCGCGCGGCACGTTTCAGGCCGAGGGCTACGTCGACAACGACGGCTACACCGATCAGCGAGTCCGGCTCTGCGCCGGCGTCACCGTCGACGGCGACGGCGTGCTCTTCGATCTGGCCGGCTCCGACCCTCAACGCCGGGCGCCGGTCAACTCGACCTTCGCGCAGACCTTCTCGGCCTGCGCCTACGCCCTGAAGTGCCTGATCGATCAGGACGTGCCGGTCAATCAGGGCTTCTACGACCTGGTCCGCGTCAACGCCCCGCTCGGAACGGTCACCAACTGCCGGCCGCCGGCCCCGGTCGTCGGCGGCTGGGAGACCCAGACCCGCCTGGTCGACGTCATCTTCAAGGCGCTGGCGCCGGCCATGCCCGATCGGCTGGTTGCCGGCACCAAGGCGATGATGTGCCAGGTCGGCTTCGGCGGCATCGCTCCCCGGACCGGCGAGTACTACTGCTTCTACGAGGCGCTGGCCGGCGGCTACGGCGGGCGCATCCGGAAAGATGGGCCGGACGCCGTGCAGACGCACGGCCAGAACACCGAGAACGCCCCCATCGAGGAGATCGAGGCGAACTACCCCGTCCGGATCGACCGCTACGAGCTGGTCCCGGACTCGGACGGCCCCGGCCGGCAGCGGGGCGGGCTCGGCCTCCGGCGAGACTACCTCTTTCCGGACCACGAGGTCACGTTCACCATCCTGGCAGATCGCGACCGGGAGGGACCCTGGGGCCTCTTCGGTGGGCTCTCGGGCCGCCGGGCAGAGTACGTCCTGAACCCCGATGGAGAGGCGAGGATGCTCGGCTCCAAGGTCACCGTCGAGATGCACCCCGGCGAGGTCATGAGCTACCGGACCTGCGGCGGTGGCGGCTACGGGGCGCCGGAAGAGCGGGACCCCGAGCTCGTCCTGGCCGACGTGCGGGATGGCAAGGTGACCGCCGAGCGCGCTCGATCGGTCTACCGGGTGGTGATCGATCAGGACACTTGGACGATCGACGCCGCGGCGACGGCGGCAGTGCGGCAGAAGTCCGGGAACTCGACGACGGCGGCCAGCTATCCACGATCGGCCATCAGCAGATAGGTGCGACAGGCCAGACCGTCCCAACATCGCGGGACGCCGATCGCTGAGTGCTTGCATTTCGGCACCCCGGCAAGTACGGCGGGTGGGCGTCAGCGTTTTGCGCCAGGCAACCGTCGTAGGGGCGGCTCGGGAGCCGAGGGCGGCTCCCGAGCCGCCCCTATAGGAGACCGGCGGCCGTCCACGCAAAATCCTGACGCCCACCCCGGGTACGGCCAGCAGATGGAAGGCGCGATTGCTGGTCGGGTATGCTGGTCCACGGAGGCATGAAAGATGACGGTCCAGCCGACACGCCGGCGCTTTTCGGTTGACGAGTACCGCCAGATGGCTAGGTCGGGCATTCTTGGCGAGGACGATCGCGTCGAGCTCATCGACGGGGAGATCATCGAGATGGCACCGATTGGCCACCGCCACCAGCGTTGTGTGATCGCGTTGACCCACCTGTTTACCGAGCGGCTGGGAAGGCGCGCGTTGGTCAGCGTCCAGGGACCGATTCGTCTGAGCGACTACACGGAGCCGCAACCCGACGTGGTGCTCCTGCGTCCCGGTCCTGACCTCTACGTCTCCGGCCACCCCGGCCCCGACGACGTCTTCCTCATCGTCGAGGTGGCAGAAACCTCCTCCCGGTTCGACCGGCGTGTCAAGATCCCGCGATATGGTCGCAGCGGCGTTCCCGAGTGCTGGTTGGTTGAGCTCGACAAGCAGACGGTCACCGTCTACGGGAATCCCACGGCGACCGGATATCGAACCGCTCAGACGATGCGCCGCGGGCAGACGCTGACGCCGCTCGCATTCCCCGATCTCGCCATCCCCGTCGACGAGATCCTGGGCTAGCAGCCTGTCGGAGTGACCGGGGTGCATCTGAGTGACACGGTTGCGCTCCTGGTTGTCCTGCTGCTCGCTGTCGTGATCGTTTCCGCGCTGCTCAAGCGCCTGCCGATTCCGTTCACCGTCGCGCTGGTGACCATCGGCATCGCCCTGGGCCTGCTCCGAGAGCAACCAGCCTTTCACGGCCTCGCTCAGCTCCGACTTTCACCGGACCTCATCCTGTTCATCTTCCTGCCGACGCTCCTGTTTGCCGCGGCCTTCCACATCAACGCCCGCCATTTTCTGGAGGTGCTGCCGCCGGTCCTGGCGCTGGCCGTGCCTGGCGTCGTTCTCTGTGCCCTCGTCGTCGGCGCCACCATGTGGCTGGGAGCCGGCGTCGCGCTGCCCGTTGCCCTCCTCTTCGGCGCGGTCGTCTCGGCGACCGATCCGGTGGCCGTTCTGGCGATCTTCCGCGAGCTGGGGGTTTCTCGTCGGCTGGCCATGCTGATGGATGGCGAAAGCCTGCTGAACGACGGCACCGCGCTCGTCCTCTTTCAGACGCTGCTGGCCATCGTCATCGCCGGCCAGGCGCTGACGTTGCCCACCGGCCTGGCCGCCATCTGGAGCTTCAGTCTGGTCTCCCTCGGCGGCGCGGCGGCCGGCGCCGCGCTGGCCCTGGTGATCGCCCAGTTCTTCCAGCGCGTCCACGATGCCATGGTGGAGATCACGCTGGCCATCATCCTGGCCTACGGGTCGTTCCTGCTGGCCGAGGAGTATCTCCACGTCTCCGGCGTCATCGCGACGCTGACCTCGGGACTGGTGCTGGGGAACTACGGCCGCACCAAGATCTCGCCGGATGCACTGGAGGCCGTCGAGGCGTACTGGCGCTATGCCGGCTTCGCCGCCGAGGCGCTGCTCTTCCTGCTCGTGGGGCTGAGCGTGAGCTGGCTCGATCTGGCGGCCCAGTGGCAGGCGGTTATCTGGGCGATCCTGGCCGTGCTGCTCTCCCGCGGCGCGACGATCTACCTCCTCGTGCCTGCGCTGAACCTTGCCCAACGGGAGAAGATCGACTGGCGGTTCCAGACGGTCATGTTCTGGGGCGGCCTGCGCGGTGCCGTAGCCATCGCCATTGCGCTGGGGCTGCCCGATTCCTTTGCCCACAAGGATCTGCTCATCACACTGACGCTGGGCGTCGTCCTCTTCACCCTCTTCGTCAACGCGCTGACGATCCGTCCGCTGGTCATGCTGCTCGGCCTGGGCAGGGCGACGGCGGAGGAGGTGCTTCAGAAGCACACCGGCCTGCTGATCGCCCGCCAGCGGGCGGATGAGATGATCGACCGCCTGGCGCAAGAGGGCGTGCTGTCCGAGCGCATCGGCTCGGACCTCCAGACCCACTATCGGCGGCTGGAGAGCCGGGTCGCGCGGCAACTGGCCGAGCTGCGCCAGAACGGCGGAGCGAGGCTGGAGCAGGATGAGCGTGTCGTCATGCAGTACTGTCTGATGCTGGAGCGCCGCCAGTATGAGCGGCTATTTGCCCAGGGCGACGTCGATGAGGGGACGCTGAAGCAGCTCCTGCACGACGTCGAGGACCGGCTCGACCGCCTGCGCGGCGGCGGCTCGCTCGCGGCCTGGCAACACTGGCTGACGACGCTGACCGGCCCGCTCCGCCGATACCTCCGCCACCTTCCGGCAGCGCAGCCGCTCCTGAGCCAACTGGGCGCCATCCGGCTTGCCCGCGCCTACGAGGCCGACCGCGCCCAGCTCCTGGCCTCCCGGGAGGTCGACCAGGCCCTGGCGAAGCTGCGGGCGACGCAGGGCCTTGCCGAGCCGGCGCTCGCCGCTGCCCAGGCGGCCTACGACGCTCGGCGCCACCGGCTCGAGCGAGAGATCGGCCGGATCGAGGACCAGTTCCCCGAGTTCGCCGCCAAGGTCCACGGCCTCATCACGACACGGTTCCGGCTTGGGGCCGAAGGTGCCGCTTTCCGCGAGCTCCATGAAGCGGGCCTGGTTGCCGACAGCGTGCTCGAAGAGGTGCAGCAGGCCATCGACGACGAGTTCTCCCAACTGCACAGGATTCGGATCAAGGACCTGTTGCGGAGACCGGCGGATCTGGTCCGCGGGGTCTCGTTCTTCGCCGATCTGCCCGACGAGGTTGTTGCGACCATCACCGGCGCGCTGATCCTTCGGACGTATCTGGAGGGCGAGGTCATCGTGGCCGAAGGCGAGGTGGGTGACTCGCTCTACCTGATCGGACGTGGCGTCGTCGAGGTGAGCACGACGACGGCGGCCGGCGAGCGCGTCCTCATCGCGACGCTCCGTGCCGGCGAAGTCGTGGGAGAGATGGCCCTGCTGACGTCGCGGCGCCGGCTGGCGACCGCCACCGCCCTGACGCCCTGCAACCTGCTCCAGTTGCGCCGCTCGGACCTCCGACGAGCGATGCGCACGCATCCGTTGCTGCACCAGGTGCTCGCGGAGGCGTACAAACAGCGGGTGGGCCTGGCCGTGCTGTCCCACCTGCCCGCCTTTGCGGCTGTGGCACCAGAGATCCGGCAGCAGGCGGCAAGCCGGCTCGAACTGCTGCGCCTTGCCCCCGGATCCGAACACCGACCAGGAATCGAGCTACCGGGCGTACTCTGGATCGTCCGCTCCGGCCGCGTCGATCTGACCGACAGTGACGGGCGAAAGCGCACGCTGCACGAAGAGGACTGTTTCGGCGCGCCGCCGCTCTTCCCAAGCGCGCCCCGCCAGGTCCGCTGCCCTGTCGAAACAGAGCTGCTGGCGCTGCGCGCCCTCCCGGCCGACCTCACCTCACGCTTGGAGTGACACCGATCGCCCCTCTCAGCGGCCTGCGCAGGGATCGACCGAACGGCCAACCGACGTTCTGGGCGTCTTCCTTAGCGATCTTGGCGATCTTGGCGGTTCGTTGTCTATCGGAACCGCCTACTCTCGCCGGTACACCTGGTACAGACCGAACTGCTGGAGCAGGCGGTACTGCCCGCCGAGCGGGACGTCAAAGTACTCCCAGACCACGCCCGGCCGGGTTTGGACGATCCGGTACTCGTCGTCGGGGGAGACGCCCTCAGGGCAGCGGTTGGTGTTCGAGATGCCGTACGAGTGCCGGAACAGCAGGTCGAAGTCGGCCCCGACCTTGTATCGCGGGTCGACGACGTTGTAGCCGGCCATGAACCAGAGGATGAACACCTGGTAGCCGATGCGCGCTTCCTGCTTTCCCTCGGCGTGGAGGCGCCGGCTCAGGTCCGCGACCACCTGCACCTTCTCGGCGTCGAGCCCGGACCAGCCGGTGCGAAGCCAGGAATCGACAGGCGACCGGGTCCCGCCGGCGATCAGCGTGGAGATGATGAGGACCCGGCAGAGCCAGACGGCCGGCATGGGGCCGAGCAGCCGCGGTGAAAGCTCGGTCACAAAGGCCGCCAGCGCGGCGACCTGCAACGGCCAGAGCCACCAGAGCCGCTGCACGTGCCCCGGCTCTGTTCCCAGCACGAGGAGAAGCCACGGCACCAGCAGACTCAGCGCCAGGAGCCGTCCCGGTCTCGCAGTCTGCCCTGGCTGCGCGCCAGGCCCGAGGACGAGGCGAACCGCCAAGGCGCCAAGGAACGCCAAGGGGTTCATGTGTCCGCGGCTTTGAGAGGTGTTCTTCCTGGCCCGGGCAAGTGGCATGTCTGTAGGGCCTGCGGCCGACGGCCTGCCGGCGGGCAGAGGCGGGCTCCCGGCGGTCGCGGCCCGCTTGACCAGGGCAGCGAGGTTTCTGCGGGTCGCGACGGCGGCGGCAACCAGGACCATGATGGTTTGCAGCCGCTTCAGGGTGGCGAGGCTGGGGTCGGGCAGGTCGCCGCCCGGCGTCCGAACCACGACCGTCGCCAGATCTCCGGCGAGCAGGCCGCCTCCGACCGTGATGAGCGCCAGCGCGGCCAGGCCCAGATACCGCCGACCAGCCATCCGTTCAATCCGTTCCCCGAATCCGTTGACAGC
>JACQGW010000423.1 GCA_016199325.1 Chloroflexota bacterium | reverse complement strand
CTGCCGACTGCCGACCGCTGCCCTCGGTCCCCCGCCCCCTGACCTCCGGCCCCCGACCCCCGAAGTATCGTGGACGGGCGGCGACGTCGTCCGTGGCATTCTTTTCGTCGGCCTGATGGTCGCCGCCAGCTTCGGGCTGGCGAGCCTTCTGGGGATGGTGCCGGTGAGTCGGACGATCATCGGGATCGTCCTGCTCGGCGTGGCGGCTCTCGCCGAGGGATCGATCTTCGTCGCGGTCTGGCTGTTCGCGGTCCGCCGACGGCGGGCGAGCTGGGGGGAGCTCGGGCTGCGCCCCGGCAACCTGCCGCGGGACCTGGTCGCCGCCTGGGCGGTGCTCGGCTTCGGCATCGTCGTCCAGGTCGTCTACGTCGCCGGAATGCGGGCGATGGGCCTCGAACGGCTCCTCCCGCCGTCCGTTATCCCGCCGTTTGCCCGCGAGCCCGGCGCCGCCGCGGTGCTCTTCGTGCTCGCCGTCGGCCTGGCGCCGCTGGCCGAAGAGCTGTTCTTCCGCGGGTTCGTCTTTCCGGTGGTGGCGCGGCGTTTCGGGATCATGGCCGGCGGCATTGCCAGCGCCGCGCTGTTTGCCGCTGCCCACGGCCAGGTCGGGACGTTTGTCCCGATCTTCGTGCTCGGCCTCGCGCTCGCCGCGCTCTACGTCTTCGCGCGGTCGCTCTGGCCGTCTATCGCCGTCCACGGCGCGTACAATCTCCTGGGCCTGCTCGTGGGCCTGGCGCAAGATGCTTCGACAAGAGGGACATCGCTATGAGCCGCATCGCTTCCCAGTTCACCGCCCTGCGGGCCGCCGGCCGCGTCGGGCTCATCCCGTACGTGACCGCCGGCTTTCCGGATCTCTCGGCAACCGAGGCGCTGATTCCTGCTCTCGTCGAGGCGGGCGGCGACCTGATCGAGATCGGCGTGCCGTTCAGCGACCCCCTGGCCGACGGCGCAACGATTCAGCGGGCCAGCCACCATGCGCTTGAGCAGGGAGTGACGCTGGGGCACTGTCTCGACCTCGTCGAGCGGGTCCGCGCCGCTGGTGTCACGGTGCCGCTGATCTTCATGAGCTACTACAACCCCGTCCTCCGCTACGGCCTCGACCGGTTCGCCGCCCGGGCGGCGGCCGTCGGGCTGGACGGGCTGATCGTCCCCGATCTGCCGCCGGAGGAATCGGACGACCTGCGCCTGGCCTGTCGGGCGCGCGACCTCGACCTTGTTTTCCTGCTCCCACCGACGAGCACGGAGGACCGGATTCAGCGGATCGCCTCGCTGTCCACCGGCTTCGTCTATTGCGTCAGCCTGACGGGCGTGACCGGCGCCCGCCGGTCGCTCTCGGATACGGTCCCGGAGCTGGTCGCCCGGGTCCGGCGGCACACCGACCGGCCGATCGCCGTCGGGTTCGGCATCTCGCGCCCCGAGCACGTCGCCGCTGTCGGCCGAGTGGCCGACGCCGCCGTCGTCGGCAGCGCCCTCGTCGACGTCATCGAACGCGCCGACCGGCCGCAGCTCATCGCCGACGTCCAGAGGTATCTCCGTTCTCTGCGCGCGCCGCTTGCAATCTGAGCGAAAAACGGCTACGCTACACGGCGATCCACTTTCGGCATGCCGATCAGAGGTTGTCGCCATGACCGAGTACGACTCTGAAAGCACCCTTCAGGAAGAGGCCTCGCCGCCGAGCCGCCGGGGGATGTTCCTTTACGCCACCGGGATGCTGGTGGCGCTGGCGGGCGTGGCCTTCGTGCTGATCTGGTACACCGGATCGCTCGACCGCGAGCCGCCGGGGCTGCCGCCGGTCACGACCCCGCCGGCGGCGGGGACGGCGTTGCCTCCGGCTGTGTCCATCACCTCGACCGTCCCACCGCCGGCCGGATCGACGCCGACCGCCGCGCCGACGCCTGCCCAGTCCACCGCCCTGGTGGTGGCCAACACCGGCGGCCAGGGGGTCAACCTGCGGGCGCAGCCGAGCACGACCGCGCGCATCGTGGCCCGTCTGCTGGACGGCACCAGGCTGGACGTCGCCGGCGCGGATGTCCAGGCGGAAGGTCGAACGTGGAAGCACGTGAAAGACCCCGCGGGCAATACCGGCTACATCGCCGCCGAGTTCGCGGCGCCTGCACGCTAGCGCAGTTTAGAGAGGCCGAACCGCCAAGACGCCAAGAAGATTGCGCTTTTGCCCGGTCAACCCTTTCGAAAGACGCTCCAGGCGTGGCGTTCAGCCCTCTCCGCGGTCGTGGCGGGAGGCGTCGGGAAGTCTGGAGACGACGTAGCGGTCTGTCAAAGCCGGATGACGGACCAGAAGTCACGTAATGGCGTATGACGTAATGACGTATGACGTAATGACGTGCTGTTGATGAAACGGGTCCTCGCATTGTCGATACTCGCGGCGCTGATCGCGCTGACGAGCTGCCGGACTGTGCTGCCCGCCGGCTGTCCGCCCAACTGCCTGGAGGCCGACTTGATGGGCAAGGATCTGGCTGGGGCGAATCTGCGGAAGGCCAGCCTGATGGAGGCCAATCTCCGCAAAGCCCGGCTCGAGCGCGCCGACCTCGACGGCGCCGACTTGAGTGGTGCCGTGCTGACAGAGAGCAACCTGAAGGGAGCCCGGCTGCGCGGAGCCATCCTGATCGGGGCGCAGTTGGCGCGGGTCAACCTCGGCGGTGCCGACCTGACCGGCGCCGACCTGACCGGCGCCGACCTGACCGGGGCGACCATGACCGGGCTCAGGCTCGACGAGGCATCCCTGTTCGGGATTCAGTTGAGTGGAATCAGCCTGCGCTCGGTCCGCATGATCCGCGCGCGGATGAGCGGCGCCAATCTCAGCGAGGCCGACCTTGCCGGGAGCATCCTCAGCGGGTCGGATCTCAGCGGCGCTGTGCTCGTCCGAGCCAACCTGAGCGGGACCCGGCTCAACATGGCGAACCTGTCCAGCGCGATGCTCAGCCAGGCACGTCTGAGCGGGGCAAGCCTCTACGCTGCCGACCTGAGCGGCACTCGCTTGCAGGACGCCCACCTGGAAGGGACCATTCTGGTGGGGGCGGACCTGACGGGCACAGACCTGCGCGGGGCGGATCTGACCGGGGCCTTGCTGACCCTGGCAGACATGGAGGTGATAGGCGCCGAGGAGATCGATCCGCTGGTCACGCAGCTCAGCGAAAAGCGGCGCTCGGAGCTGGCCAGAGACGCCAGGCTGAGCGGCGCGCACTACAATCGCGCGACTCGATGGCCGGCTGGCTATGTGGTTCCCGCTGCTGCGGTCCTCGTCGCAGGATCAGATGAGTGAGCGCCACGTGCGTCTGAACGTGAAGCGTCTTCTCGCATGGCTCACAGCGCTGCTCACCCTGGCCCTGGTACTGGGCCTGCTGTTGTCGTCCGAGGGCCCGGCGGTCTTGGTGCGTCTGCTGTCCGGTGCCGCTCCAAACGAGCCCCCGGCCGTGGTGGCTCGCCTTCTCTCGGACGCGAACGAAAGCCTGAGTACCGTGGCGCGCTCCATTCCGGGCCTGGGGACGAGCAGCACGTCGCAATCGGAGCCGCCGTGTACGGTCAAGATCGGCATCATTCATCCCCTGACCGGGCATCCCCTGACCAGGTCGAGCGCGTCCGGCGCCGTCGAGCTCATGCGGGGCTACGAGCTTGCCCGGGACGAAATCAACGCGGCAGGGGGGATCAACGGGTGTGCGCTGCAACTGGTCGTCAAGGACGACGGGGATGCGCCGGCAAGAGCGCGGACGGCGGCGGTGGAGCTGGCCGACGTCGAGCGCGTTCCGATCATCCTCGGCTCGTTCTCGAGCGACGCCACGCTGGCAGCGGCCGGCGAAACCAACAGACGGCGGGTCACCCTGCTGGTGTCGAACGGCGTGAGCCCCCTGATCACGAGCCTGGGGTACGAGTGGGTGTTCCGCATCCCCGCCGACTCGGCGGAGACGGTCAAGACCTCGTTCGACTTCCTGGCGGTGTTCTCGAAGACGCTGCCGGCGCCGACTCTGGCCGTTGTCTACGAAGATCGACTCCAGTTCGTCGGTACGGCCACCGGCGTCGTCTCCGAAGCGGAGGCACGCGGCCTGAGCGTCGTCGCCTCCGAGCAATTCTCGGCCTCCTTCTCCGACCTGCGGCAGATCGTCGGACGCGTCAGGATGGCGAACCCGGACGTGCTCTTCCTCGCAACCGACACCGTCGAGAGCGCGCTCCGCCTCATGCGCCAGATCGAAGCGCTGGGCTGGACGCCGAAGCTGTTCCTCACCACCATCGGCCCATTTACCTATCCGGAATTCGCGCAGAACGGGCGGTACGCCGCGTACTTCGTCGGTACGGCCCAATGGGCCGCGGACGTGAGCTGGCGGGACAAGGACGGGCGAACGGCCGCCGACTTCGTCCGCGCCTACGGGGAGCGCTTCGGTGGCACCCCCGGCTACCGGGCGCTGCAAGGCTACGTCTCGATGGACGTCGCCGCGCTCGCGCTGGAACAGGCTTTCCAACACCCGGCGAGCGAGGTCAATTTCCAGGTGCGCGAGGCATTGCGAGGAATGAACCTCCAGGAGACCCTGTTCGGACCGATCCGGTTCGATCACCGGGGGCAGAACCGGCACCCGGTGCTGCTCACCCAGGTCATTGACGGACAGTTCGTCACCGTCTATCCTGAGGAGCACCGGGTCCGCCCGGCCGTCGTGCCGGTGCCTCCCTGGGACCAGCGGTAGTGGTATGCCACACTCGTCATACGTCATACGTCATGCGTCACTCGTCATGACGTATGACGTGTGACGCATGACGCACGACGTATGACGCATCACGGCGCTACCTATCAACATCGCTGTGACGTCCTCCAATGGATACTGCCGGGTGACTGGATGAGCAAGATCATCTCTGCTCTCTGCGTTCTGGCCGCCTTTCTCGGCCTGGCGGGCTGCCTGAGTCAGCCCGGCCGGTGCCCGCCCGATTGTGTCGAGAGCAATCTGAGCCTGCGGGACCTGCGCGGCGCCAACCTGACCAACGCCCGCCTCAGCAGAGCCAACCTGAGTCGGTCCAATCTGCAAGGCGCCAACTTGAGCGGGGCCGATCTGAAGGGCGCCAACTTGAGCGGGGCCAGGCTGAGTGGGGCCAGCCTGAGTCGCGCGCTGCTGGTCGGGGCCAATCTTCGGGGGACCAGGCTGGTCGGGGTAAACTTCAGCGGGGCGGATCTGAGCGGCGCCGACCTGACCGCGGCGGTGCTCACGCGGAGCAACCTGACGGATGCTCGGCTCGACGGCGTCGAGATGGACCAGGCCGGTTTGATCGGAGCCGACCTGACCGGGGCCGATCTGAGTGGCGTCCGGCTGAGCAACGTGAACGCGCGCGGGGTCCGTCTGGACGGCGCCCGCCTGCGCGGCGCCGACCTGACCTCCGCCAACCTCGTCGGCGCCTCCATGAGCGGGGCGGACCTGAGCGGAGCAAAGATGATGGGCGCGGCGCTGCCCGGGGCCAGGCTGACCATGGCAAGCCTGACCGGAGCCGACCTCGCCGGAGCCTATCTTGGCGGGGCCAACCTGCGGTTGGCGAACTTGAGCGGGGCTCGCCTGGTCTCGGCCGAGCTGGCCGCAGCCAGCATGGACAGGGCGGTGCTCGTCAACGCCCAGTTGCAGGGAGCCGGGCTGCACGGGACGGTGCTCACGGGCGCCGATCTGCGGGGCGCGATCCTCGCCGCCGTCGAGAAGGAGAAGGGTCGGGACGTGCTCCGAGTCGCACACCTGAGCGGCGCCGGCCTCGCCAGGGCCAACCTGTCCGGTGCCTACCTGGTGGGGGTGACGATCCTCGGGGCCAACCTGGAATGGGCGGACTTTCACGGAGCGACGATGACCGGGACGGTGACGCTGAACGGCCGAGCTGTCGAGAAGGGGGCCGTGCTCCTGGGCGTGCGGCACAACGGGGGAACGCAATGATCCCATTTTCCCGCTCGATGCGCTCCCTCAGCGGCGACCGCGTCTTCCCCGCGCTGGCGACGCTGGCGATCGCGATGCTGTTGCTCGTGGGCTGGGGCATCTGGTTCGCCACGGCCCGGATGACCCTCTACGAGACCAGCCGGGTGTTTCACCTGAATCGGGATGGCTCCGTGACGGCCACCTTCCCGGCTGAGGCGCTGGCGCGCATCCGTCCCGGCCAGGTCGCCGCCCTGCACCTGGACCAGGCCGGCAAGGATCAGGCCGAGCCTCTCAGGGCCACGGTGATGGACGTCGACAGCCGGCCGGGGAACGCGCAGGGCCAGGTACGGATCTACGTCTATGCGCCTGGCGCGCTTCGGTCGGGGACAACCGGGCAGGTTCGCATCGAGGTCCAGTACGTGTCACCGCTGATGCTCGCCATGCAATCCGCCGGCCAGCGCATTGGAGGCTCCCAGCCCGCCGGGGGCCGCCAGGGCCCCGGTCAAGCCAGGCAGCCCGGACAGTGATGATGGGGCAGGCCATCGCGGTCGGGGGCAGGCGCTTCTTCGTGCCCGAAGTCGTCCAGACGTCGGCCATGGACTGCGGTCCGGCCTCGCTGAAAGCCATCCTCGAAGGCTACGGGATTTCCGCCAGCTACGGACGCCTCCGCGAGGCATGCCAGACCGAGGTCGACGGCACCTCGATTGATACGCTGGAGGAGGTGGCCGGCCAGCTCGGCCTGAACGCCGAGCAGGTCATGCTGCCGGCAGACCATCTGCTCATCGACGAGGCAGCCGCCTTGCCCGCCATCGTCGTCATTCGCCTCCCCAGCGGCCTGACCCACTTCGTCGTCGCCTGGCGGCGCCACGGCGGTTGGGTCCAGGTCATGGATCCCGGGACCGGCCGGCAGTGGGTCAGCCGGAAACGGTTCCTGGAGTCGCTCTTCATCCACCGTTTTCCCGTCCCGGCGAGCGGCTGGCGCGAATGGGCCGGGTCGGATGATTTCCTCCTGCCGCTGCATCAGCGCCTGCTCGCCTTGCGGCTGGCCGAGACCGATGCGCGGCGGCTCCGCGAACGCGCGCTGGCAGACCCCGGCTGGCGCCCGCTGGCAGCCCTGGACGCCGCCACTCGCCTGGTCACCTCCCTCGTGAACGCTGGCGGCATCGATCGCGGCAAGGACGCCCAGGGCGTCGTCGAGCGCTTCTTCCTGCAAGAAGCCGAAGAGCGACCGGAGCCCCCCGGCACGATTCCGCCTCCCTACTGGTCGGTCTACCCGCAGCCCCGGGACACGGACGACGGAGAGGAGACGCTCATCCTGCGCGGCGCCGTGTTGGTGCGCGTGACGGGGCGGCGCCCCGCCCGGCCGGCCCGCCCGCTGCCGGCGGAGCCGCCGACCGCCGAGCCGCCGGCCGGCGCCGCGCCCACTGTCGAACTCGAGGGCGAGGAGGTCGAGCCGCTGTCACCTGAGCTGGCGGCCGTGCTGGAGGAGCCGCCGGACCGGCCGGAGCTCGCCGTGTTCCGCGCCTTGAAAGAGGACGGGCTGCTGACGCCCGCCGTGCTGGCGGTCGCGCTGGCCCTCGCCTCCATCGGCACGATCGTCCAGGCGGTGCTGCTCCAGGGCATCATGCAGCTCGGGCAGAATCTCGGGCTGATGGAACTTCGGCTCACCGCGCTCGTGGCCGTCATCCTCTTCGTCGGCCTCCTCTTCGTCCTGGAGCTGCCCATCTCCGGGACCATCTTCCGCGCCGGGCGACACCTGGAGATGCGCCTGCGGATCGCCTTCCTGATGAAGATCCCTCGGCTGAGCGACCGGTACTTCCACAGCCGCCTGACGTCGGACATGACCGAGCGCGCCTACGATCTGCGCCAGCTCCGCCAGTTGCCCACCCTCGGGGTAACGATCCTGCGCCAGTGCTTCCAACTGACGCTGACGACCGCCGGCCTGATCTGGCTCAAGCCGGATGCCGCGCCCATCGCCCTCGCGGCGACCGCGGCATTCATCGGCCTCTCCTTTGCCACGAACCCGCTCCTCCAGGAGCGGGACCTCCGGCTGCGCACCCACTCGGCCGCGCTCAGCCGATTCTACCTGGATGCCTTGCTCGGCCTGATCCCCTTGCGGACGCACGGCGCCGAGCGCCCGTTCCGCCGCGAGCATGAGAACGTACTGGTGGAATGGGTCCACGCGAGCATCGACTTCGCCCGCCTGGCGCTGATGGTGCAGGTGATGGGCAGTGTCGTCTACTCGGGATTCGCCGTCTGGCTGGTGTCCGGCTTCGCGGCCCGGGGCGGTGATGCCGGCGGGCTCCTGCTGCTGCTCTACTGGACGCTCAACCTGCCGGCGCTGGGCCAGTCGCTCACGCAGACGATCCAGCAGTACCCCGCGGTCCGCAACATGGTGCTCAGGCTTCTGGAGCCGCTGGGGACGCCCGACGAAGTCGAGGAGCAGGAGGACGGCGAAGACGACGAGTCGGTCGCTGCTGCGGAGGCGCCCCGGGGCGTTGCCGTCGAGCTACGGGGTGTCACCGTCCGTGCGGGCGGGCATGAGATTCTGAAAGAGATCGACCTGGCTATCGGTGCCGGGACGCACGTGGCGGTCGTGGGCCCATCGGGAGCCGGCAAGTCGTCGCTGGTGGGGATTCTGCTGGGCTGGCACCGGCCGGCGGCCGGTGTTTGCCTGGTGGACGGCGAGCCTCTGAGCGGCAAACGGCTGCGCGCGCTTCGCCGCCAGACGGCCTGGGTGGACCCGGCGGTTCAGATCTGGAATCGCTCTCTCCTGGAGAACCTGCTCTACGGCAATCAGGCCGCCGACGCGCCGGCGAATGCGCTGGCGGTCGAGCAGGCCGACCTGTTCGAAGTGCTCGAACGGTTGCCGAACGGACTCCAGACCTCGCTCGGCGAGGGGGGCGGGCTGGTGTCGGGCGGCCAGGGGCAGCGAGTTCGGCTGGGTCGGGCGATGAACCGCGCCGGGGTCCGGCTGGTCATCCTGGACGAACCGTTCCGGGGGCTGGACCGGGCGAAGCGGCGGGACCTGCTCGAACGGGCGCGCGTCTACTGGCGGGAGGCGACCCTGATCTGCATCACGCACGACGTGGGTGAGACCCGGGGGTTCCAGCGCGTGATCGTCATCGGAGGCGGGCGGATCATCGAGGATGCCCGGCCATCCGCCCTTGCCCGGCGGCGCCGTTCCCGCTACCGCGCGCTGCTGGAGGCCGAAGAGGCCGTCCGGGTCGGCCTCTGGCAGAGCGCCGAATGGCGGCGGCTCTGGATCGAGAGCGGGCGGCTGATGGACAAGCCGCCGGCCACTTGACGCCCTCCCCTGCATGGCGCAGCATGGGAGATGGCGACGGGCAGCGGGCCGCGGTCGGAGGCGTGCCTGCGGGGAGCGTTCCACAATCTGACGGTGAGTACATGGCAATGCGTGAAGTGAGCATCGCAGAGGCAGCGGCACTCCTGGGCATCAACGCCGGCACGGTACGGTGGCGGGTCAAGCTGGGCGAGCTCAAGTCCAGGATCACGGATCAAGGGGAGGTGCTGGTCCTGGTAGAGGGCGCCCAGGCTGGAGCGGCTCGTCCAGACGGAGCGCCGGGAGCGCAAGGACAGGCGGCCGCTTCAGCCGAACCTGACGAGGCGGGCCGCCTGCGCGCCGAGGTCGAAAGGCTCCAGGCGATGCTCAACCAGGCCACCGCCCAAGCCCAGGACGCGGGCCGCTTGCGCGCCGAGATCGCCAGACTCCAGGCGCTGCTGGGGCAGGCCGCAGCCGAGGCCGCCGACGTCGTCCGCCTGCGCGCCGAGGTCGACAAGCTCCAGGCGCTACTGGATCAGGCCACCGCGGAACGGCACCGCTTGTTCGACGACGTGGCCGCGCTTCGCCGGCAGCTCGACGCTGCCATGGTGGGGGAGGCTGAGCTCCGCAGGCTGCTCCTGATCCGCAGCGGCGCCCTCCTCCCACCCGGCGATGTCATGGAGGTGAGTGAGTCCGTCGTGCATCCGGCCGATCCGTTTGGCGGCACGGGCCAGGAGATGCGTGGCAAGAGACGCTGGTGGCCCTTCGGACGCTGATGCTCACTACTCAGTAGTTCTTGTACAGCTTCATCCCCCACGTGTAGGGGCTCGTCCAGTCCTGCGCGGCCGAACCGGCCTTCTTGATGAGCGGCTCATTCTTTTTGATGGCCGCCTTGATGTCGCTCCAGCCGAAACCCGCCTTGACCGCAGTCTTGACCTGCATCTACTACAGCTCCTTCCCCTTCCAGAAGTACAACTTGTTCTTGTACGAGTCGACGGCTTCGTCCGCCGTCTTGCTCAGCGCGTTCTTGAACCGCTGCCAGAAGGCCGCTGCCTTCACGTTGGTCTTGACCTTCATCGATCACCCTCCTTTCTTTCGTGGCGCGGAAGACGCTCCGTACGCAACGGGATCAGTCCTCGTCCTGGCCCGCCTTCACATGGGTCTTCACCTTCACCAGGAACACCTCCTTTCCGACATGATTGTGGTCCGGCCATCTTGCCACCGGCTTGTCCTGACACCGCTTCCCCAGTTCAGGCCGTCGCCGCCCGGGCTGTCGGGGCTGCCGCCTTTGCCGGCGTCTCCACCGGCGCCGGGGCCGCCGCCTTCGATGGCGCTTCCACCGGCGAGGATGCCGCTCCCTTCACGGATTCCTCGACCCGACCTGCGTCGCTCTTCCCGGCCGCGCCCGGCTCCCGCGCCAGGCTCCGCAGCACGTCGCCGAATGCCTCTGGCCGCTCCGCCGCCGCCGCTATCGCCTGCCGCACGTGCGCCCGCCGCTCTTTCTCCGACGCCAGCACCAGGTCCGGCCGGCTCTCAGCCAGCCCCGCCGCAACCACCTTCCCGTACAGATCCCGCTCGAACTCCCGGTTCCGCCGGTCTTCCGGCGCATCCTGCCATCGTTTGAACGCGACGAAGGCGGCCATCTCCCGGGCGCTCCAGATCGCCAGGCTGTGGAGCAGCACCACCTCTTCCAGCGCCAGCTTCAGCTCGCTGCTCACCTTCGGGTCCGCCAGCCAGCTCAGCTCGAACTGGACGGACCGGCAGAACGCCGAGACCTGCCCGACGACGGCCGCTCGATCTTCGGCGGAAAGCCCCTCCAGCCAACCCGCATACTGGCGAATCTCCGCCGGCAGCGTCTTCGCCAGCTTCGCCCCGGTCGACATCGCACCGTCGGCGGCCCAGCGCTGAAACTGCTCCGCCAGGTCCGATCCGTCCCGGCGCCCGCGGAGCCGGCTCACCCAGCCGCCGCCGACCCGTTTCACCTCCGGGATGACCCGGCCGGTATCGGGCACGGCCGGCACCCCGGTCCGTCTGAAGATGAGCCAGAGGACCACCGCCACTGCGATGGCCAGGAGCAAGAGCGTCATCGCCGTTCACCTCTTTCTTGCTGATGCCGCACTCCGGTCGAAGCCTAATACACCGTCTTGAAGGGTAGTGTACGGAGTATTGTGTATATTTGGCTGGGGGTGAGTATCAGGTGGCTATGATTTAGGCTGTTGTGGGGTATTCTCTGGCCGTAGGAGGGAAGGATGTTGTCTCGGTGGTTAATT
>JACQGW010000427.1 GCA_016199325.1 Chloroflexota bacterium | reverse complement strand
CTAAGGAACTCCCTTCGACACCAATCTACACGCTGAATAGAAACTACTGGTTTCAGGTTTCTGGTTCGTGCCACAGACCAGAAACTAGAAACCCCAAACCGGAACCGCTGTCCGCTTGCGACCCCGCGGCCGTTCTGGTATAGTGCCAGACAGGCCCCTGGAATGCAGGCGGTTGGGCCGCGGGAAGCCCTTGCGGGAGGCGCGTATGGAAGGCATCCGGGTCGCCGTGACCGGAGCAACCGGCAAGATGGGCCGGGAGGTCGTGGGCGCGGTGGCGCGCGCCGAAGACCTGGCGCTCGTCGGCGCCGTCTCTCGCCAACCGCATTCGCCCACGCTGGCAACCGCGGCCGGCGCCGTGCCGCTCTCCGCGGACCTGGCGGACCTGATCGACCGGACACACCCGGCCGTCCTCGTCGACTTCACCGCCGCCGAAACCTCGATGGCCTACCTGCGGACCGCCCTGGCGCGCGGCGTCAGCGTCGTGAGCGGGACCACCGGCTTTCGGCAGGCCGACCTCGACGAGATCCAGCGGCTGGCTGCCGCTCACCAGGCCGGCGCCGTCGTCGCCGCCAACTTCGCCATCGGCGCCGTGCTCATGATGCACTTCGCCCGCCTGATGGCGCCCTTCTTCGACTTCGCCGAGATCATCGAGCTGCACCACGAGCAGAAGCTCGACGCCCCGTCCGGCACGGCGCTGGCGACGGCGCGAGCCATGGCGAAGGCGCGCGGCCGCAGCTTCGAGCACCGCCTGCCGCAGAAGCAGACGCTCGAAGGCACCCGCGGCGGCGCGCTGGAAGGCATCGCCATTCACAGCGTCCGCATGCCGGGGCTCGTCGCCCACCAGGAGATCATCGCCGGCGGCCCCGGCCAGACGCTCACCATCCGCCACGATAGCATCGGCCGCGAATCGTTCATGCCCGGCGTCCTGCTCGCCATCCGTGAGGTCGCCAGGGCCCCGCGCGTTATCTACGGCCTCGAGCCGCTGCTCGGTCTTAACGAGTCATGAGTCGGCAGTCGGTTCGGGGGGGCCGACATTCCGACTGCGAGCTCGGAAGGTGTGGAGTGGGAGGGTTTGACGTCAGGAGTCCGGGACCTGGAGTTGCGAGACGTGGAGTCCGGAGCACGCCGAGATCCACCCGGAACCGGCATTGGGAGAGCGAAGTGGCACCGATCACGCGCTTCGAAGACGTCCAGGCCTGGCAGACGGCTCGGGAGTTGGTACGGGAGATCTACCGGATGTGTGGCGAGTCGCGCTTGGGTCGAGACTTTGGACTGAGGGACCAGATCTGCCGGTCCAGCGTTTCGGCGATGAGCAACGTTGCCGAGGGTTTTGCCAGAAGAAGTGACCGAGAGTTTGCTCACTTTCTGGATGTTGCTAGGGGCTCGGTGACGGAAGTTCAATCTTTGCTCTATGTACCCTGGATGTCGGCTACATTCAGAAGAGCGAGTTCGCTCGTTTGTACCAGATGACTGCGGAAACGGCATCACTCATCACAGGGTTCGCAGCCTACTTGCGCGGTCGGCAGTCGGGAGTCGGCAGTCGGGAGTCGGCAGTCGGGAGTCGGCAGTCGAGAGTCGGTAGATCGACTGCCGACCGCTGACTGCTGACCGCCGACCGCCGACCGCCGACCGCCGACTCAACTTACGAACAGGAGGACACCGATGGTGGAGCTGGGACGGGTCTTGACAGCTATGGTGACCCCGTTCGACGACGGCGGCGCCGTCGACTGGGGACAGGTGCGGGCGCTGGCCACCGCGCTGGTGGCGTCCGGCAGCAACGGCCTGGTCGTATCGGGAACGACCGGCGAGAGCCCCACGCTCTCGGTCGAGGAGAAGCTCCGGCTCTTCGCCGAGGTGAAGGGGGCCATCGGCGGGCGGGGCGCGGTCGTCGCCGGCACCGGCAACTACAACACGCACGAGAGCATCGAGCTGACCCGCGAGGCCGAACGGGCCGGCGCCGACGGCATCCTGCTCGTCGTGCCCTACTACAACAAGCCCCCCCAGGAAGGGCTCTATCAGCACTTCCGGGCCATTGCCGCATCCACTCACCTGCCCTGCATCCTGTACAACGTTCCCAGTCGGACGGTCGCCAACCTGGCCGCCGAGACGGCGATCCGCCTGAGCGAGATCGAGAACATCGTCGGCGTCAAAGAGGCGAGCAGCAATCTCGACCAGATCACGAAGATCGCGGCCGGCGTCCGCCCGGGCTTCCGGATCTGGAGCGGCAACGACAGCGAGACGCTCCCGATTCTGGCCGTGGGCGGCTACGGGATCGTCAGCGTGGCGGGCCACCTGGTCGGCCGCCAGATCCAGCAGATGATCCAGCACCACCTGGCCGGCCAGCCGGCGGCCGCGGCGGCCATTCACCAGCGCCTGCTCCCGTTGATCAACGCGCTCTTCCTGGTTGCCAATCCGATCCCGCTCAAGTACGCGCTCAACCGCGTCGGGTTCCGGGTCGGCAAGCCGCGCCTCCCCCTCGTCGAGCCCGACGAGAAGACAGCGCGCCAGATCGACGCCGCCCTGGCCGGCAGCCAGATCGACCTGACGATACCCAGCCGACCGGGCGCGTAGCCGAGAGCGGCCCTCACCCCCGGCCCCTCTCCCGCGCCGCGGGAGAGGGGCCGGGGGTGAGGGCCGGCTACCCCCATCCGCATCAAGCGAAGTCGGAGCGGCGCCGCGGGGAGCGAGCTGTCAACGGATTCTGGGAGCGGATTGAACGGATTGGACCCGACGGGCGAGACCACGCCGGTCGAGCCCACGTATTGCGGTCGCCGACGACGGTCAACCGGGTCGCTCTGCGTTCGTTCGACGCACGGGTTCGCCTGTCGACTATCGGATCGGCCACGTTGGGATCGACTCCACCCAGTCCAATCCGCTCCCAGAATCCATTGACAGCTCGTTCCCGGCCGGTGCGGCAACCCTTCGCTTGATGCGGATGGAGTGAGGCCCAGCCTCCCATCGCCCACCGTGCTTCAGTCCTTACCCACAGTGGCAACCCCTTGACGGCTCCGCACCGCAGCAGTACAGTTGGACGAAAGCCCGGGAAACGAGGACGCCATGCCTGACCTGCCGGCGGGGACGGTTACCTTCCTGTTTACCGATGTCGAGGGCAGCACCGGGTTGTTGGAGCGGCATCCGCAGGCGATGGGCGCGGCGCTCACCCAGCACCACTGGATCCTCCGCGATGCCGTCGAAGCCGGCAGGGGCGTGGTCTTCGAGACCGTCGGGGACGCCGTCTACGCCGCCTTTGCCCTCGCCACCGATGCCGTGGCGGCTGCGCTCCAGGCCCAACTGGACCTCCACGCGGCCGACTGGGGCGAGGTGGGCCAGATCCGGGTGCGGATGGCGCTCCACACCGGCGAAGTCGAGCGCCAGGGCGACCACTATTTCGGCCCGCCGCTCTTCCGCTGCGCCCGATTGCTCGCGACCACCTATGGCGGCCAGGTGATGCTCTCGTCGGCGACGGCGGACCTGGTCGTCGACGCGCTGCCGCCGGGCGCCGGCCTCCGGTCGATGGGCTCCCACCGGCTGAAAGACCTGTACCGCTCCGAGCATCTCTTTCAACTGGTCCACCCGGCGCTGCCCGGCGAGTTCCCGCCGCCCAAGTCGCTGGATGCCCTCCCGAACAACCTGCCGGTGCAGTTGACCAGCTTCATCGGCCGGGAGCGGGAGCTGGCCGAGGTGAAGCGACTGCTGAAGACGACGCGGCTCCTCACCCTCTCCGGCCCCGGCGGGTGCGGCAAGACGCGCCTCGCGCTGCAAGTGGCCGCCGACCAGCTCGACGACTTCGCCGACGGCGTCTACTTCGTCGACCTGGGCTCCGTCCGGGACCGGAGCCTCGTCGCCCCTGCCATTGCCAAGGCCCTGGGCGTCCGCGAGGTCGGCGCCCGGACGCCGCTGGAGGGCCTGAAGGACGAGCTGCGTGACAGGGAGATGCTCCTGGTCCTCGACAACTTCGAGCAGGTCCTGGCGGCGACATCGCTGGTCGCCGATCTGCTGACGGCGTGCCCGCGGCTGACGCTCCTCGTGACGAGCCGGGTGGTGCTGCACGTGCGCGGCGAGCGCGAATTTGCGGTGCCGCCCCTGACCCTGCCCGACCTCAAGCGGCTGCCGCCGGCCGAGCAGCTCAGCCAGTTTGAGGCGGTCCGCCTCTTCGGCGAGCGGGCCATGGCGGTGAAGCCCGACTTCGCGATTACCCCTGGCAACGCCGCGGTCGTCGCCGAGATCTGCCACCGGCTGGATGGCCTTCCGCTCGCCATCGAGCTGGCGGCCGCGCGGATCAAGTACCTGCCGCCGCAGGCCATGCTCGCCCGCCTCGATCACCGGCTCAGCCTGCTCACGGGCGGCCCGCGGGACCTGCCGGCCCGCCAGCAGACGCTGCGCGGCGCCATTGCCTGGAGCTACGATCTGCTCTCGGAGAGCGAAAAGACCCTCTTCTGCCGACTCTCCGTCTTCGTCGGCGGCTGCACGATCGACGCGGCCGAGGTAGTCGGCAGTTGGCAGTCGGCAGTCGAGAGTCGAGAGTCGAGAGTCCAGGGTCGGCGGTCGGCGGTCGGCGGTCGAGAGCCGGGCGACTTCCCGCCGATTGCCGACCGTTCATCGCCGACTGCCGACTGCCGACTGCCGACCGCCCATCGCCGACTCCCGACTCCCGACTGCCGACTCCCGACCTCCTCGACGGCCTGGCCTCGCTGGTGGACAGCAGTCTGCTCCGCCAGGAGGAGCAGGCGGACGGGGAGCCTCGATTCCTGATGCTGGAGACCATCCGGGAATTCGGGCTGGAGCAGTTGAGCACGAGCGGGGAGGCCGACGCGATCCAGCGGCGGCACGCCGCCTACTTCCTGGCGCTGGCCGAGGCCGGGGAGCCCCAGTTCGAGGGGCCGCAGCACGGCGCCTGGCTGGACCGGCTGGAGCGGGAGCACGAGAACCTGCGGGCCGCCCTGCGGTGGGCGGACGAGCACGGCGAAGCCGAGCTCGCCCTGCGATTGGGCGGCGCGCTCCGCTGGTTCTGGTGGTATCGAGGGTACTTGAGCGAGGGGCGCAGGTGGCTGGCGTCGGCGCTGGCGCGGGACGTCGGCCGGGGGCCGCAGGAGGACCGCCGGCTGAGGCTGGCGCGAGCCAGGGCGCTCCACGGCGCCGGCTACCTGGCCTGGGTCCAGGGCGACTTCGGCGCCGGGCGTGCCCAGCTCGAAGCGAGCCTGGCGCTCTCCCGGGAGATCGGCGATCCGTCGGGCGTCGCCAACGCCCTGCGGGGTCTGGGGCTGGTGGCCACTCGCCAGGGCGACTACGTGACGGCGCGTGCGCGCCATGAAGAGAGCCTGTCCATGCAGCGCGAGCTGGGAGATCAGTCCGGCGCGGCCTGGGCCCTGCTCTCCCTGGGGACGCTCGCCCATTACCAGCGAGACAACGTGACGGCGCGCCGCCTCATCGAGGAGAGCCTGGCCCTCTTCCAGGCGGCCGAGGTTCGGCTCGGCATTGCCTACGGCTGCCTGAATCTGGGGCTCGTCGCGCTCCGGGAGGGCGACTACGCCACCGCGCGCGCCCAGTTCGTTGCGAGCGCCGCCATCCTCCAGGAGCACGGCGACAAGCACATCACGGCCGCCTTGCTGGAGGGCTATGCCGACCTCGCCGTCGCCGAGGCCCGACCCGAGCGCGCGCTCCGGCTGGCCGGCGCCGGCGCGGCCCTGCGAGAATCCATCGCCGAGCCGCTGACGCCCGGCGTGCCGGTTCAGCGTGAGCGCTCGGCGGAACGGCGACTGCGGGTGGCCCGACAGGGGCTCGCCGAAGAGGCGGCAGCCGCCGCCTGGGCCGCCGGTCGGGCGATGACGCTGGAGCAGGCCATCGCCTACGCGCTGGCGGATGCCCCTGAGGCCGACCCGATGAGCGGAATCGACGCCCGTGAGCCAACGGCAGCAGACCCGAGAAGCGGTCAGCCGTCAGCGGTCAGCGATCAGCATCCCGCGAAAGCACCGGTGTCGGAATTGCCAAATCGTCGCCCTGCCGAGGGCTGACCGCTGAACGCCGGGCAGAGCACCCCCTGTTTGACAGCCCGCCGGCAGCCGGTTATCATGACTGTGGAGCGATCGTCGGGGCGGGGGGGAATGAGATGACCGGTTCGCGTGCAGGCCCAGTGCTGGCCGGAGTGGACCTCTTCCGTGGGGTCAGCGCCAAGGAGCTCGAGCGTCTCGAGCGAGTCGCGCGTCCGCGGCAGTTCGCGGCGGGAGAAACAATCGTCCGGGAAGGTGAGACCGGCATTGCCCTCTTCGTCGTGCTGAGCGGCAAGGTGCGCGTCACCCAGCAGACCGGCGCCGGGCAAGAGCGGGAGCTGCGCACGATCGGGCCGGGCGGCGCGTTCGGCGAGATGGCGCTCCTGGGCGAACGGCCCCGCACGGCGACGGTCACCGCCGTCGAGCCGACCGAATGCCTGGCGCTGCACCGGCGGCACTTCCTGGACGAGCTCCGCCAGAGCCCGGAGATCGCCATCCGCCTCCTCGAAACCCTCAGCCAGCGCCTCGTCGACGCCGAACGGCGGACCCAAGCCGCCGGCTAGCCCTTCGCAGAAGGTCGGGCATCGGGGGGCAGTAACGCCGGGCTCAAACCGCCGGGTCAACGTCCGTAGGGGCGACCCGGAGTGGCATATGATCCAACAAATACTGCTCGGTTGGCTGTTGCATCGAAGGATGAGGTGACAGCGGAGGGTGAGAGATGGTACATCACGGACATGAACACGTTGACCATTCCATCACCACCCCCCGCGCCCGTGTCCACCCCGAACGAGGCGACCCTCGGCGACAT
>JACQGW010000426.1 GCA_016199325.1 Chloroflexota bacterium | reverse complement strand
GGGGTTGGGGGTCGGGGGGCGGGGGGCGGAGGGCAGCCGGAGCGGGAGGTCGACCGGGGTGGGGCTGATCGGTTCGTAGTAGGCGCTTGTGGAAATCGCCGAAAAGATCCGGAACGACCTGGAGCGGGGAACCGGGCGCTAAAGCGCCAACTACGAACCGGCACCGCGCCCTGGTTCGTAGTTGGCGCTTCAGCGCCCGGCCCCCGGTCCACCAGGACGTTTCGGCAGCGTTCATCAGCGGCCGGTTCCCGGGCGCCCGGGGCGCCGGGCGCTGAAGCGCCTACTACGAACTCTCGAATCATGGTCGGCATGCAGGCCGGTCCGGTGGAGCGTCCGGTCGTCGCCGACATCGGCACGGGCAGCGGGGCCATTGCCGTCAGTCTGGCGCTGGCGTTACCGCACGCGGTCGTCTACGCAGTCGATATCTCTGCCGATGCGCTCGCGGTTGCCGCCGCTAACGCCGCGCGGCTGGGGGTGGCCGACCGGGTCCGGCTGCTCCAGGGCGACCTGCTCGCTCCGCTGCCGGAGCCTGCCGACCTGATCGTCGCCAATCTTCCCTACATTCCGGCCGGCGATCTGCCGGCGCTCCAGCTGGAGGTGCGCGCCTACGAGCCGGTGCTGGCGCTCGCCGATGGCCCCACCGGCCTCGATCTGATCGCTCGGCTGCTGGCGCAGGCGCCCGGCCACCTGCGGCCCGGCGGCGCTCTCGCGCTCGAAGTCGGCGCCGGCCAGGCCAACGGTGTCGGGACGCTCGCCGCCCAACACCTCCCCGGCGCTGCGATCTCGACGGTTCGCGACCTCGCCGGCCATGAGCGGGTCGTCGTCGTCCGCCGCTGTGAGACGAGCTGTCAACGGATTCTGGGAACGGATTGAACGGATGGCTGCTCCGAATCCGTTCAATTCGCTCCCCGAATCCGTTGACAGCCGGCCCCCCCCGCCTTTCGCGTGGGCTGCCGTGCCGTTCGGCGACGACGCGGCGGCCACGCTGCGGAGCGAGGTCGCGCGCGACCCCGGCCTGCTGGTCGAGCAGGCGATGGCCGCCGAGCTCGGCGCGCTGCTGTGCGGGCGTCTGGAGCGGTGCGCGCTGCTGGAGCGACTGCCGGCCGACGGCCTGGCGGCGCTGCATCAGGAGCGCCGGCGGACGCTGGCGGAGAACGTCGTCTTTCTGGCCGAGCTGGACGCCGCCCTCGACGCGCTGGCTGATGCCGGAGTCCAGATCGTCCTGTTGAAGGGCGCGGCGCTGCTCGCCGCCGGCGTCTTCGCCGCCGCCGAACGGCCGATGAGCGACCTCGACCTCCTCGTCGCCGCAGCCGACCTGACGGCCATAGAGACGGTGCTGGACCGGCTCGGCTACCGGCGCGATCCGGCGCGCGCGGCGGCGTTCGAGGCCAGGTATGCCGGCCAGTACGCCTTCGTCCGCGAGGCGCCCGCGGGCCGCTGCTGGATCGACGTCCATCGCGCGCTCTTCGCCGTCGACTGGCTCCAGCGTGAAGGGCGAACGTACGAGGAATCCTGCCGGCGCCGCGCCCGCCCCCTGCCCGACCGAACGGCCGCCGGCGTGCTCGACCCGGCGGACCAGGCGGTCCACGTCTGCCTGCACTGGGCCCTGCACCACGGCCTCGGCGGCGTCTGGCCGGCGGTCGATCTCGCGGCGACTGTCTGCCAGGACGGGTTTCGGTGGGAGCTGTTCGCCGAGCGGGCAAAGGAGAGCGGCTGGCCGGCTGCCGTGTTCCTGGCGCTTCGGCGGGCGACGGTGCTGGCGGGCCTGGCAGTACACGACGACCTCCTCTCGATGCTGGTGCCCGGTGCCTTCCGGCGCGCCATGTTGGGTTGGCTCTTCCCGGCCGGGACGGCGGTGCTGCCGCCGACGAGCGCGGCGCAGGCGACCCGATTCCTCCACCTGGCAGCCGCCGAGCCGCGAGAGGCGCTCCGGCTGATCGGCCGGGCCCTCTGGCCCGAAGGCGAGTGGCTGGCGCTCCGCTATGGTGGCGCCGGCCGGCGACTCTCGTATCTGGCGCGACTGGCGCGGCTGACGCTTCAGGCGATCCGGCAAATGACGCGACCTGGCTGATAGTCGACGGCCCACGGATAAGCAGCGCGCCGAGCGACTGGTGCATCTGACTCGGTTCCACCTTTTGTTGGTGAGCCATTTGGGTTGGCCTGCGGCACTTGCCACTTGGCGTAATCTCGCCAAGTCTCGCCGCTCTACTCGCCTGCTAGATCAGGTCACCAACACACTTTGGAACCGAAGCGTGCATCTTGACGTGCGGCTGCTTTTGCCCTATGATAGCCACAACTCAGATGCTGCGAAACCCGACGCGGGGCTTGGGTCACCTGGTCGCCAGTTCGTCGGGCGGAGCTAATGGCGAAACCGGCTGAGCCGAAGGGGCGCGGCCGGCTTTTCTTTTGTGCATGCAGCCAGGCGTTCGATGAGTGACCGGCCGGGTCCTGGGCTCAACGGACTGGTTCCGGCCAGTTGCTGCGCGTAGTTCGATTGGGAGGACAACGACCATGTTCGGGGTGCTCAAGGTGAAGCGACTTTGCCTGGCCATTATCACCCTGCTGCTCGCCAGTCTTGTCCTGGAGGTGCCCCCGCTGTTGCGCGTTCCCACGGCATACGCTCAGCGATCGACCACGAAGTCCCAGATCTCCGGCGACAGTGCTCCGGGAGCCTACTACGGTGCGTGGAACCTCCTGACCATGCGCGAGCCATGGCTCCTGCCGGGTCATGGCTTTGCGGCCGGCATGGTCGCTCTAAGCAATCTGACGAACCTGTACATCGAGGCGGGCGTGCTGAAAGACTGCAGGTCTCAGGGTCCCTGCACGTTCACTCCCTATGCGTCTTGGCAGGACAACTATGGGAATCCTCCTGACCAGAGGATTGTGTGGTGGGATCCCCTGTCGCGAGACGAGTGGGTTGAGTTTCGAGTTCGCCGTGATGAATCTCTCGGATCGACCATCTGGAAGACCGAATACAAGAGGGCGTCATGGAGCGTCTGGAGCACCATCGTGAGCGTCGATATGGGTATCAGCGCGCCCTTCCCGTACACCGGCGCCGGCGGTGAGGGGTATTGTTCGAACGCGGATTGCCCCGACTACTCACTCATCGGTCCATTCGGACAGGTATCCACGTGGTACAACAAGTACTGGGACGGTAGCCGAAACCCCCAGGGAGAGGAGATCTGGAACCCCTGGTGCTACGCCGAACCGATCTACAGCAACGTCGACGGGAACTACTCGGCGTGCGACCCGCAGTCTGGCTACTGGAACTGGTTGGTCAGGTACGATCCCAGAATCTTCCTGCCGTACGTCGAGCAGGGTGGCGGGACCTCCACGCATGTCGCCGTGCAGAACCCGGGGAGTTTTGCCACAATCGTCGACGTGAAGCTCTTTGACCTCAGCGGCAATCAGGTTGCATCGGCGTCCCGGAACCTCTTGTCGGGCGGCTCCTACCTCTTCGACTTTCCCGGGATCAGCCTGCCGGATGGCAAGGGGTACGCGGTGGTGCGCGGCAATAACCGAAACCTGACGGTCCTGGGAAAGATCCAGAACCCGTTCCGGGCCAGCGGCTACACCGGAACCGTGGGAGAAGACGGCACCGCGACGAGCATCCTCGGCTTGGGATACGCGGACACCCGGCTGTATGTTCCCCTGGTCAAGAAGTACTGGTATGGTCACACCGGTGCCATTCACGTCCTGAACGTCGGGCGCGGCTCGACGTTCGTCCAGCTCGATTTCAAAGCCGAAAGCAGCGGCACCGGCAGCGATTGCACGTACGCCGATCCGACCGCACTTGGCCCCGGCCAAAGCCGCACCTACGACCTGCACAGCGACATTCTGCCGGCCGGCTGCCTCGTCAATGGGCGGTGGTTAGGCGCGGCCACCATCACGGCTGTCAGTTCTGGGCCATCTTACCAGGAGCCACTGGTCGTGGTCGCAGCGGACCTCGGCGATGCCGGGACAGCGGACCAGAATCACGCGATGCGCTACAACGCCTTCCGAGTAGGCGCGTGGGAGGCGTACGTGCCGCTGGTCAAGAAGGCATGGTATGGCGGCAGCACCGGGATCATGGTTATGAACGTCGGCAACGCCGTGGCCTACGTGCTGGTGGACTTCTACGCGTGCTATGCTGGGGATTGCACCAATCAGTACACCGTGCCCGATCCCAATACGCCGGCACTGATCGAGCCCGGCCGGGGCAAGTCGTTCTATGCGCCGCCGGGGGTGCCCGATGGCTTCCTCGGCTCGGCCAAGGTGAGGAGCACCAATCAGCAGACCGTGGTCGCCATGGCGAACGATATCTATGCCAGCAAGAAGACGAACGAGAGCACCTCGGCGTTCTTGCCTGGCTGGACCCAATCTGTTCACCTCCCCCTAAACTTCCGGCAGGGATCGCACATGGGCTGGACTCAGTGGGAGGGCGGCATCCAGGTGCAGAATACCGGCACCGGCTACCTCACCCAGTTGTCGGTCGAGTACTTCGACCAGAACGGGAACCTGGTCTTGAGTCGCAACCTGAACGACGCCTATCCGCCAAACCTTGGCAGCCTGGCGCCCAACCGGTCAGTGAACTACTACGCGCCGCCGATACCATCGCAGTACCTGCCGTTCCAAGGGGCGGTGAAGATCTCGGCGAACGGACCGGTGGTCGCGATCAGCAACCTGACGGCGACCGATGCGAGCACGACGGTCGATGCCAGCGTCGGGTACAATGGCTATCCGCGGTAGGCTTCTGTGGCAGGAGGCAGCGATGCCCCGTTCGGCTGGCCGTGGGTTCGCTGGCGAGGAGAGGGAGTGCGTGCCACGCCTGAAGGAGGGCTAAGATGGTACGAAACCGGGCGATCCTGGTGGTAGGCAGCTTGATGGTTCTGGTGGTGGCTGGATTCGCCCTTGCGGAGTATGGCGGTGCACAGTCGCCCTACCGGAATCCGGTTCCGACGCCGACGCCGCCGCGAGGATTCGTCGGTATGACGCCGGAGCAAATCGGAGAGTACGCTCTGCAGTACACGCGGAACGTGTTTGACGTGATGAGCGGCACGCCGCGGGTTCGGCTGGTCCGGCCGGTGACGAAAGCCGATCTCCTCGCCCTCGGGTTGGGCGAGTACTACGGGCCGGACCGGCCGATGGTCCTCGTCATCCTCCAGGGCGACTTCGACATCAGAAAGGGAACGATTGGGACGGGCAGGCTCGATCCTGATCTCTGGCACTGGCGGGTCGAGTTCATCGGTTACGTGTTTGATGTTCAGACAGGTTTTGTGTCGGGGATGATGGCGTCACCATATGGAGGACGCTTCCGAGCAGCGCTGAACGATCCGAGCCTGCCGGAGGACCGACCCAAGCCCCGACCGTTGACACCGGTGGCAACTCCCTCCCGGGACGGCTATCGTGGTCCGGTACCCCTCCTGGTCACGCCGAGACCTGGGCTGGATGACCGACCGCCGCCGATCGGGACACCGGTAGGCCGGTGAGTGCACCCGGCTGCTGCCTAGAAGGATGACTCAACTTGGAGAGGATAGCGTGATCCGCCGCATCGACCACATCGAACTGATCGTCCGCAACGTCGACGAGTTCGTCCGCCTCTTTGAGCTGATGGGCTTCGAGGTCGTCCTGCGAACCGAGCACCATGGCGGCTCGGCCGAGGTGAAGCTCCCCGGCCCCGATCAGCCGGTGTTCGAGATTCACCAGGTCGAGGGCGAGGAGAACCCCGGGATCAACCACATCGCCTTCCGGGTCGACGACGTTCAGGCCGCCTACGCCCAGTTGGCAAACGCGGGCGTCCGATTCGACCGCGCGCCCGGCCTGGTGCCGCAGACCGGCCGCGTCATCGCCAACTTCCGCGATCCCGACGGCTGGCGCCTCCAGCTCGTCGACGCCCGCCGGGAATCGCCCGTCTAGCGCGGTTCCGAGAGACGGCGAACCGCCAAGACGCCAAGGTCGCCAGGAACGTCGGTTGGTCGTTTGGTCAATCCTTGCGCAGGCCGCTCTTAATAGTGCATCCGGCAAGTCCCTCGCGGCCGGATGCCCCCCGTCTGTCTAGCTGAGCCGCAGCGAAGCATCTCCCCGACGGTGCTGGCTCGAACGGGGGAGATGCTTCGCTGCGGCTCAGCATGACAAGGGACGGGCCGGCCAATCTCCAACGGACTTGTCGGATGCACCGCCAAAGCAGCGCTCACCGCTTGCCAGAATCACGAAGTTCTAGTCATGCCAGCCTATTGATCCCTGCGGCTCGGCCTGCTAAGATACCGAGACTGGACGAGGGTGGAGGCGGCAGCCGATTCGACCGGTGAATCGTGCCGGCGACTCCGATTGGATGACTGGAGGTCGGGGATGTTCAGGCTCTGGCGACTCGCGCTCTGTCTTTCGCTGCTGGTGTCCATGTTCACCGCCATTCCGGCCGGCGCGGCCAGTCCGGACTATCAGATCGCCAACGGCCATTTCTACACGCAGGCGAACGGGCAGGGTGGGGCCGGCGGCACGGGCTACGGCATCACCAACGACGGCGGTATCCCGTTCTACAACGAGTTCCGCCGACTCGGCAGCGTCTCGGCGCTCGGCTACCCGGCCTCGCGCCGGTTCACCTGGGACGGCTTCACCGTCCAGGTCACCCAGCGTGCTGTGCTCCAGTGGCAGCCGGGCCGGGGGCTCTTCTTCGTGAACGTCTTCGACCGGCTGCACGACCTGGGCAAAGACGCCTGGCTGGAGGCCACCCGGGCGACGCCGCCGCCGTTCGACACCCAGCCGGACAGCGGCCTTGCCTGGGAGCAGGTGAAGACGCGCCACTGGGCGTTCCTGGACCAGAGCGCCGCCATCAAGGAAGCCTACTGGGACGATAGCGATCCGCTATCCCGCTACGGTCTGCCGATGAGCTACAAGGACTACGGCAACGTGTTCGTCGTGCGGGCGCAGCGGGCGGTCTTCCAGCAATGGAAAGAGGACGTGCCCTGGGCGAAGAAGGGCCAGGTGACCATCGCCCTGGGCGGTGACATCGCCAAGGAGCTGGGCATCTTCCCGGCGGAGGCGATCACCCCGGAGCCGGGGCCCCAGGCGGACTCGGCGCCGGCGGTGACGCAGCCGCAGCCTTCGGCGCCGGTCGCGGCGCCGGCCGGCTTTGGCTACGGCATGCAGGTCGACCCGAGCAACGATCCCGGCCGCGCCATGGCGATGATCCGGGAGGCGGGCTTCAGTTGGGCGAAGATTCAGCTCCGCTGGGAGGACCTCGAGCGCGATCGCGGGAACGTCAACTGGGGCTTCATCGACGAGATGGCGAACCTGGCGTCCAGCCGCGGGGTAAACTTGCTCTTTAGCGTCGTCACGGCGCCCCGCTGGTCGCGTCCGGGGGGCACCGATTTCAACGTGCCCGGCCCGCCGGCAAACTTGCAGGACTTCGCCAATTTCGTCGGCGCCATCGCCGCCCGCCATAAGGGCAAGGTGAAGGCGTATGAGATCTGGAACGAGCAGAACCTCTGGTACGAGTGGGGCGGCACCGGCCGGCGGCTGAACGCGGGCCAGTACGTCGATCTCCTCCGCCGCTCGTACGCGGCGATCAAGGCCGCCGACCCGAACGCGATCGTCGTCTCGGGGGCGCCGACGCCGACCGGTGTGAACGACGGCGACATCGCCTACGACGACGTCCAGTACCTCCAGATGATGTACGATGCCGGCCTGAAGAACGTCAGCGACGCCATCGGCGCGCATCCGAGCGGCTTCAACAACCCGCCGGACGACGACTCCAGCCGAAACAGCACGCAGACGACCAGCTTCAAGGGGCACGGGAGCTTCTACTTCCGGCGCTTCGAGCAGTTGTACGACGTCATGCGGCGCAACGGCGACGGGAACAAGAAGCTCTGGTTCACCGAGTTCGGCTGGGCGTCGTCGCCAAACCCGTATCCCGAGTACGCCTACGCGCGGGACAACGACGAGGGGGCGCAGGCGCGGTATCTAGTGCGGGCGTTCGAGATCGCCAAGGCGAAGGGGACGGTCGGCGCGATGTTCGTCTGGAACCTGAACTTCGCGACGAACGCCGAGGCCAACGACCGCTACGCCAAGAAGGCGTTCGCCATCCTCAACCCGGACTGGGGCCAGCGCGCGGCCTATCGCCAGCTCGCAGCCATGCCGAAATAGGGGCGCCTAACGAAACCGCAGAGGCGCAGAGAACGCAGAGAAGATCGCTGAGAAACGGGCCGCCGTTGTTCGTCGGTTCTTTGTGCCGTCTCTGCGTTCTCTGCGCCTCTGCGGTTTCGTTAGGCGCTCTTACGC
>JACQGW010000410.1 GCA_016199325.1 Chloroflexota bacterium | reverse complement strand
GCTGCACGCCAGCCAGCTCAAAGTGTCAACCGATTGGCGGCATGATCTGAAACATGCCGACAATGCCCTTGAGAATGAAGTTAACGTCCTGGTGGGACGCATCAACGCCGCGCGACCGACACATGTCGCGAACCGCCTTCGATGTCTCTGTGAGGAAATAGCCATTCTCATTCACTTCTCCCGCGATTATCTCGAAGACTGCCGCATATTCCTCTGGCGTCAAGAGGGGTACGTCGGTTAGTCTATGGATTCGCTGTGCGAGTGCGTGTAGATCAGGATCGCCGATTACCAATTCTGGAGGTGTGCCAGGAGTAGGTGGCAGATCATGCCGCTCCGGATCATAGAAAAATCCGGGTGTTGACCAGGACACCGCCACTCCTAAGTTCCCGATGGCTGTCACAAACTCACGAAACCCACCAGTTCCAGCCCAATCTGATTCCCGGAGCCGAGTACCGATGGTGTTCGTTAGCGCCCACGCAACCGTCGCGCTTGGCACTGGTCGATCAGACTTGGCGACAACGGATCTGATGATCAGGCGCGCCTGATCCTTTATCTCTTCTGATACCGCGAAGCTGCCCATCACCGATCGCACAACCGAGCGAGCGCCAGAGGCTGGAACCGGCGGATCCGATTTGAACCCCGCATCGTACCCTCTCGACGGCGCAACAGAGCGCGTATCAGGCGAGCTCGGTTGCTCACCCAAAGCCCTTTCAATGAATACGTCGTCTGTTAGCACCACATCACACGCAGCGCGATACGCCGCCGCTGATGGCCCCGCAGCCAGTATCATCGTCCGCCGGTCGTGGCCGCGCAGGCGAAGCAACACGGGTGTAAAATCGGAGTCCCCCGAAAAAAGAATGAACTCGTCGAACTCCGTCCGATGTTCCAGCGCATCCAAGATATCCATTACCATCTGGATGTCTGCGCCATTCTTCCCTTGTGAAGTGAATGGAGGGCAGTCGACGACCTGAAAACCCGCACGAACAAAGTAGGGGCGATATTTCCCAAACATCCCAGGGTTCAGGTAACAGCGACGAATCAATACTGACCTCCGGATCCGCCCTTCGAGCATGTCGATGGGCAGTGGCCCATCAGTTTCGAGCCATCGAATCCAGCTACTGGGGCTCGTCGCGAAGCTCTCTGCCGCGATGGGATCCTGCTTCTTCAACTCCGAGTAGATAGTATCGAAATCCACAAAGAGCGCTGTTTTGAACCGTTGTCTCCCATCGGGCCGTGACTCTACTGCCTGTCGCCTGCGAACGTTCGGATCAACGGCAGCGAGTTGGACAGATTCCTCCGTCATGTCTCTCTCCTTGTCTGTTTCCAGGACTTGAGCTTCATTAGGTATGGACGATCCGCGACTACTGAAGCCGGTGCCTGAGAACAGATATCGAATTCCTATGGTGACGACCCCGTGACACTTACCAGGACCGGTGATGGCAAGGATCTGAGTCACCTATTACATCACCAGCCGGCGATGTCCTGAAGTTCGTGGAAGTTGAGATCGCGGCGCGGCCCGCGAGTTTACGCCGTCTTCCCTGGTTGTACACCGACGGTGCATCGTTTGGCAAGGGCGGCAGCGACGAGGGGCAACTCCCGATACCCTTTGACCGGCCGGAAGCCCTGCTCGGCCTGGCAGAGGCCACTCGCACACCACCGCAGCACTTGTGTCCCATTCCGCTACCGCTGCACGTTCCGGCTCGTCTTCCGCGTCTTCTCAATCGCCGACTCGATCGGATTGGCCGACCGGAGTGTCTCCCGCAAGGCTGACGTGCGCGTCTTTGCCGGTTCGTAACACGGTGTCTTTCGCGTCCGATCCCGTCGCCAATCGTCTTGAGAATCAGCGGCATCTGCGCGTGAATTCGGCCGCTGGAGGCGGAAGACGTGACCTGCTCGGAGATTCTGGAGCACCTGCGCTCGCTCGCCAATCCCGAAGCCGTCGCCGGGATGGCGCGCTTCGGCATCAGCTCGCACAACACCTACGGGGTATCCGTCCCCACACTCCGGCAGCTTGCCAGGAAGATCGGCAAGAACCATCCCCTTGCCCAGGAGCTCTGGGACTCGGGTGTCCACGAGGCCCGCATCCTGGCGAGCATGATCGACCGGCCCGAACAGGTCGCCGAGGAGCAGATGGAGCGATGGGTCGGCACGTTCGACTCCTGGGACGTCTGCGACCAGTGCTGCGGGAATCTCCTGGTCAGGACTGCGCTCGCCTATCAGAAGGCGGTCGAGTGGAGCAGCCGGCCGGAGGAGTTCGTCAAGCGATCGGGCTTCGTCCTGATGGCCGAGCTGGCATCCCACGACAGGAACGCAAGCGACGAGCAGCTCGCGGCGTTCTTTCCCATCGTCGTGCGCGAGTCAGGCGACCCGCGCAACTTCGTCAAGAAAGCCGTGAACTGGGCGCTCCGTGAGATCGGCCAGCGCAGTATCCCTCTGAACGAGATGGCCGTCACCACCGCCAGAGAGATCCAGCAGCTCGGCTCCAAGCCCGGCCGCTGGATCGCCGCCGACGCCCTCCGCGATCTGACCGGCGAGTCCGTCCAGACCAGGCTCCGCACCGGCGGTCGATGGGCCAGCCGCAAGGCGTCTACCCAGGTTTCGAGCACAGCCGGCGAGGAGGGTTGACATCTCTGACTGTGGCTCGACATCTCTGATCGTGGTACACTCCATGCAGACGACGTTGGCGGAGGTTGTCATGGGGCGAACCGCAGCAGAGCACCTGACGTTCACCTTTACGGCGGCTTGGGCGGCGAATCGAGGGAAGGCTGAGCGCCAGCGGCGCGCGGTCGCCAGGGCGGCGGCCGTGTTTCAAACGCTGTTCGATCGCTTCGGGCCGGAGCAGCTCGAGCGGATCGCCGAGGGCGTTCAGGAGGTGCTGTCCGACTCGACCGCGGATCCCGATCGTGTCCGCTTTGTTCAGGAGTTTACCGGCATGCGCGCCTACAGCCCTACCGAGCGCACGGCTTTGCGCTTGGAGACGCTCGCGCGTTCATTCGCGCAGCGCGATGATCTGCTCCGTGAAGCGTTGACGGCGCCCGATGTCGCCAGGCTGCTGGGGGTGTCCCGGCAGACGCCGCACGATCGTGTCGAGAGTGGCAGCCTGCTTGCGGTGCTCGACAGGGGAGCGCTCCGCTTCCCTCCGTGGCAGTTCGACCCGAATGGCCCGGACAGAGTCGTTGCGGGCCTGCCGGCGGTGATCCGTGCCTTGCGGATGCCGCCCCTCGCGAAGATCAACTGGCTCACGCGCCCCAACCCCTATCTCGAAGGGCGTCGCCCCATCGACGCCCTTCGCCAGGGAGAGGTCGAACGCGTGCTGGACAACGCACGTGGGACCGGCCCAAAGTAGGTGGTGCATCCGGCAAGTCACACGCGGATCCGGCCGCCCCGTGTGTCATGCTGAGCCGCAGCGAAGCATCTCCCCGGTCTGGACCAGCAGCGTCCGGGAGATGCTTCGCTGCGGCTCAGCATGACGGTGGACGGACCAGCCAATCTCCAACGGAATTGCCGGATGCACCAGTAAGCAGGCTGGCGCGCGATGGTCAGAATCCCACCGCCTGAATTCGGGCGCGCGCCGCGAGACCCGATCGTCTTCCGCGTTCCGGCGGGCACACCGTTGTTCCGCATCTTCGACCCGACGCAGCAGGGTGCGACGGCGTCGGGCTTCCGATTCCATGGCCCGCACAGTCGCTTCGACCACCATCGCGGCCTGGGACCGCCGGCTTACGAGCCCGGCGACGATCTGGAGCGAGGCGTCTACTACGCGGCGTTCACGCTGTCCAGTTGCGTTGTCGAGGTGTTCGGCGACCAGGGATCGCTCACGCTGGGTGAGCAACGCATCGCGAAGCCGGCGCTTGCGCGTGAGTTGTGCCTGCTTGATCTGCGTGGGCCGGGGGCAATGCGCGCCGGATCGGTAGCGGCGCTGGCGAAGGTCGCCGATCGGAGCCTCTCGCAAGCCTGGGCGCGTCGCATCTACGAGCACCCGGATCTCTTCGGCCCGGTCGACGGTATCCTCTACGCCAACGCCCATAACGATGAAGATGCGCTCGTCCTCTTCGAGCGCGCGGTTGATACGCTCATCTGTCCCCCCACGTGGGTGGTGCGGCTGGATGATCCCTACATCCGCGCGTTTCTCGAGGATATCGCACGGACCAACAACCTCGTGTTCCTCTAGAGCGGTGAGCAGGAACAGTGAACCGGGGACGAGGGCTGGAGCCGTGACCGAGCTTCGCCTCCGGCCCCTGGCCCCCGGCCCCTGACCCCCGCGCTAGCGCAGCCGCAGCGCCTCCAGCAGCGCGTCGTCCTGGCCCGGCAGAACCGTGCGCGGGTCGACGACGATGGCGCCGCGTTCGATCCGGACGACGACGGCCGGGCGTCGCTGCCGGAGCGCCGCGGCGGCGGTTGTCGCACGGTCGCCAAGGTCCAGCACCAGGAGCGTGGTCGGGAGGGTTTCGCCGGGGAGGCTGCCGCCGCCGATAGCCGATTCGCCCGGCGTGAGCCGCCAGCTCCCGCCCAGCGCCTCCCGCCAGCGGCTCGCCCGCGCCGTGATCTCGGCGATCGGCATCGCGATCATCCGCCAGACCGGCACCTTCTCGACGGCCTCCTCGCGCAGGTAGTGGGTCAGCGTCGCCGTCGCCGCGGCAATCGTGGTCTTGTCCACCCGGATCGCCCGCACCAGCGGGTGCCGCTTCAGCCGGTCCACCAGGTCGCGTCGGCCGACGACGAAGCCGGCCTGCGGTCCGCCCAGGAGCTTGTCGCCCGAGAAGCAGGCGAGGCTGACGCCGGCTTGCACGGACTCCTGGACGAGCGGCTCCCGCGCCAGGCCGAACGGCCGCGGGTCGATCAGGCAGCCGCTGCCGAGGTCGTCGAGCACCGGCACGCCGTGCCGGCCGGCGACGACGACGAGCTCGGCCAGCTCGGGCTGGTAGGTGAACCCGACGACGCGGAAGTTGCTGGTATGCACCTGGAGGATCGCCGCCGTATCGGCGGTGATCGCGCGTTCGTAGTCCTCAGCGTAGGTCCGGTTCGTCGTACCGACCTCGACCAGCCGGGCCCCGCTCTGGCGCAGGACGTCCGGAATCCGGAAGCCGCCGCCGATCTCGACGGCCTGGCCGCGCGAGACGATGACCTCACGCCCGATCGCCAGCGCCGTCAGGACGAGGAGCACCGCCGCAGCGTTGTTGTTGACGGCCAGCGCCGCCTCGGCGCCCGTCAACCGGCAGAGGAGCCGCTCCAGGTGGACGTGCCGGCTCCCCCGCTCGCCGGTGGCAAGATCGAACTCCAGGTTGCTGTACCCCAGTGCAGCCTCGGCGGCCGCCCGGGCCGCCTCCTCGCTGAGCGGCGCGCGTCCCAGGTTCGTGTGGAGGATGACGCCGGTGGCGTTGACGACCGGAACCAGCGTCGGCGCGACGATCTGCTCCGCTCGCCGAGCCACGCCCGCGATCAGGTCCTCGAATGAGGGCGCGACGCCGGCCTGTCGGATCGCGGCGCGCGCCGCCGCAAGCTCCTGCCGGACGAGGTCGACAACCTCACGATGGGGCAATTGCCGCAGGAGATTCGCCATCGCCGGATCCGCCAGCAGGCGATCGACGCTCGGCAGCGTCCTGCGGGAATCAGTCGGCGTGGAGTCGCTGCTCATGGGGCTCAGTGCCGGTGTTCCAGGAGCATGACCGTCGTCGCCTCCGGCACGCTCGACCGGGTCACGGTGAGCTTGGGCTCCGGCCGGACGGACGGCACCCCCATCTCTTTGAGAAACCGGTCGACCGGGTCGAGCCGGATGCGGGACTCCTCCGTGTGGTAGTACATCGGAACGACGATCTTCGGCTCGAGCAGGCTGACCGTCTCGGCGGCCTTCGTCGCGTCGAGGACCCCGTGCCCGCCGACCGGGACCAGCAGGACGTCCAGGTTCTCCAGCCGCTCGATCTGCTCCTCGGTCGGCACGTTCGCCAGCTCGCCGAGGTGGCAGACGTTCAGGCCGTCGATCTCGACGACGTAGGCGGTGTTCCGCGCCGCCGTCTCCGGCCGGGACGCCCTGGTCGAGGTCGCGATCCCCTGGATGAACACGCCCTTGATCTCGTATTCACCCGGCCCCCGGATGACCTTCGGCGACCCGCCGACGGCCTCGACGGTGATATGCTCCCTCGCCGGGTTGCTCACCGTCACGATGTCGGCCGTTACCCGCCCGAGCGCATAGCCCGCGCTGCGATCGATCGGGTCGGCGACGACCGCGGCGTCCCGGCCACGGAGCCGAAAACATGACAGGCCAAAGTACGTGATCTCCACAGTGTCTTCCTCAGCGGCTACAGCGGTCGCAGACCGGTCGGCGGAGCTGATGAACGGCCAGCTCGACGACGGTATCGTTGGCGAGCCGAACCGCCACCGTCTCCTTCAACACGTTCACCCCCGCGATGACGCCTGGGCCGAAGTCGCTCTCGACGCCTTCGCCGACCTGGGGCAGACGGCGCTTGCATTCGACGTAGGTGCCGACCTCGAAGGCCAGGCAGCAGCGCAGGCGGCCACAGATCCCGGCCAGCTTCTCCGGATTGAGCGGCAGATCCTGCTCTTTCGCCATCTTCATCGTGACGGGCTCGAAGTTCGAGAGCCAGGTCGCGCAGCAGAGCGGCCGTCCGCAGGGGCCGATGCCTCCCCGAAGCTTCGCCTCGTCACGGGCGCCCACCTGGCGGAGATCGATCCGCGTCCGAAAGGTGCCCGCCAGGTCCCGGACGAGCTGCCGGAAGTCGACCCGCCCCTCGGCCGCGAAGTAGAAGGTTAGCCGGCTGCCGTCGAAGCTGTATTCGGCGTCGAGCAGCTTCATCGGCAGCCCGTGCGCGGCCACCTTCTGGGCGCATCGGGCGAGCGCGTCGACCTCTCGCTGCCGATACCGATCCTGGAGATCGAGATCCCTCGCTTCGGCCAGTCGGACGACCGGTCGGACCTCGCCGGACAGCTCGCTCTCGATCATCTGGTCGGGCGCGACGACGACGCGGCCGAGCTCCAGCCCTTTGAGCGTATCACAAATGACGAAATCGTTCACCTGCAGGTCGAGCTCGCCCGCATCAAAGTAGAAGACGCGGCCCACCCGCTTGAAGCGAACTCCGACGGCGCGCATCGTCGCCTCCCTCATCGTCGAGCAACCGGCAGCCGGAGCATCAGCGTCTCCAGCGCCAGCCGAGGACTGACGTTCTGTCTCAGATAGGTCTGGGTCTCGGCGATGGCCCGCAGCGCCATCGCGATCGCTCGCAGGTCGAGCTGCCCGGCTTGCTCGGTCAGCTCAGCCGCCCGGTCGAAGTTGGTCGCCAGGTCGACGCGCCCGGCGCGGGTCAGCAAGAGGTCTCGCCACCAGCCGCTCCACTCGGCCAGCTCATCCAGGACGCGCTGTCGGTCCCGACTGAAGCGTCCGGCCATCGTCTCGGCCGCCTGAAACCGGGCCACCCGATCGGCGGCAGCCAGATCGGCCGCGGTCGTCAGCCGTTCGGCGCGGGCGGCGATGACCTTCGGATCGGCCAGCGCGGCGATAGCCCAGCCCGGCCGGCCGCCCCCGACCCGGGCGAGCAGGCGGGCCTGTTCGAGTGTCACGCCGAACCGATCGACCAGCGCCCGCACGAGAACTGGCTCGGCGACCGGGTGCAGGTCGACGCGCTGGCAGCGGGAATGGATGGTCGGCAGGAGCGTATCGGGCGCGACCGTCAGCAGGATCAGGTATACGCCGGCCGGCGGCTCTTCGAGCGTCTTCAGCAGGGCGTTGGCCGCCGGCAGCGAGAGCTGCTCGGCGCCGTCGAAGACGGCGACCCGCGCGCCACCTTCATAGGCAGCCAGCCCGGCGGAGCGCTGCACCGCCCAGATCTGCTCGATGCTGATGTCCCGCCGCGCCTTCCCCGTCTTCTCGTCGGCGAGGACGCCGACCACCTGCACATCCGGGTGTTTGCCTGTGAGGATGCGCCGGCACGTGTGGCAGGCCAGACACGGCCGCTCCGGCGCCCGACAGTTGAGCGCAGCCGCGAGCCGGAGCGCCAGGGTCGCCTTGCCGATCCCCGGCGGCCCGGCGAAGAGATAGCCGTGGGCAAGCCGGCCGCCGGCCAGGCCCCGACTCAACATCGCCACCGCTCGCTCGTGCCCGACGATACCCCAGTTGTCCGCCACGAACTCCACCCGGACGCCCCGTTCGCACGTCCATTCCCGGCTGCGCTTCCTCATTCTACCGAAAAAGCACGGGCCGGCACCAGTCCGGCCGCCAGGTCGCGGCCGCGGTTCGCGAGGGCGCTGCAGGACGGTGAACCGCCAAGACGCCAAGATCGCCAAGGAAGACGGCAGGAATATCTTCTGCTTGCTGGAGCGCAGCATGACCATCGGAGGGTCAGCCGATCTGTCGGGGGAGTTGCCGGATGCGCCACGGCGGCGGACGAACTGTCGCGCTACAAGGTCTTCAGCCAACCGGAGATCGGCGCTTGCTCTGAGCGCCGCTGGACAATCCCTCGGTCCAAGGCTTCTTCCGGAAGAAAACGCGTCGGCAGTTACCGTCCCCTTTCCATCCACCAAGGAGAATGCGTCCCCCGCCTGGGTATTGGTCGAACGGATCCATGAGCTCCCCCTACTGAGAGCTTGACGATGCTACGGAACAGTGCCCGATTGGTAGTCCTCGATCCAGCGCGCCAGGGGGAAGCGGTTGCCCAGGGCGTTGCGGAGTCGCTGGTCGGCGTAAATGTACACCGGGCGTTCAGCCATCCATCATGTCCTCCCGGGCCCGGCGAAGCCACTCGTCAACCGGCGTTTCGATGGGTGGAAGCTTGGCGCGCAAGCGCTCGATGCGCTCTACCACACGCGTCCGTCTTTCGATCTCCTCAGCAGAAGCCTCCTGATGGCGGAGCCTGTCCAACAAAGCCGGCAACTCGTCAACGGTATAGGTGGTCTTGCAGATCAGTGTCAAGCGGCGTCGTCTGCTCCGCTTGACTGGAGTTGCTGAACGCTCGAATGTTGGCTCGTCCCGCCCTCTTCGCTGTTCCATGACCTGTCTCCTTCACGAGTATCATACGCTACGAAACCACCGCGAAGATGTGGAGGACGGGATCACTCGTTCTGGGATTTCTGGTTTGGCGTTGTTCCGATACCCCCTCAAACCAGAAACCAGCGACCACAAACCAGAGACCCTCATCTGCGCCTCTGCGGTTTCGTTGGCGCGCTAGACCGGGATCGTCAGGGCGAGCCTGGGCTGCTGTTCGTTGCGGAGCGGATCCAACTGATCCGCGGTGGGCTCCGCTCAGCAGAACCACGATTCGGTGAGGCGGGGCGGCGGCGGACGGCGGGGACGAATGGTCCGGGGCGGCCGGAGGCGAGCGCCGAAGAGGTCGCCGACGAGCGCACGGATCCGGGCGAACGTCGTCCGAACATCCTGGCCGCCGCGCTCCGCCGACTCGACGAGCGCCGAGACCTCCTGGTGGAGGCGGTCCATCCGGGGGTCCGGATGGGCCCAGCGATGGGTGTACGAGGCTTCGTCGAGCTCGCCGAACCAGTGCGCTGCGTCGGGCTCGTCGAGAAGCGCCGAGCCCGGCGGGACGAGCAGGCGGATCGCGTAGTGGACCGGATCGACGTGCTCGATCAGGTCGTGCTCTTCGACGAACTCCAGCACGTCGGCGTAGTCGCCGATCGTCGTCCACGGCGTGAAGGAGACGAGCGATGGCCGCAGCGGAATGCCGGCGGCGTCGAGGATGGCGAGCGCGGCGACGACGCCGGCGCGTGTGTGCCCCTTCTTCAGACGACCGAGCACGGTGTCGCTCAGCGATTCGACCGCCGAGACGACGAAGATGCAGCCGAGCCGGCGCAGCTCCGGAAAGAGTCGCCGATGCTCCAGGACGTGCTCGATCTTGATCGTCGCATCGAAGGTGACGTCCGGGAGCTCCTCGTGCATCGCCCGAACGATCTTCAGGACGTGGCCGGGGCCGTTCAGGAAGTCGGGGTCGCCGAAGGTGATGTGGCGGGCACCCGCGGCAACCTGATGGCGGATGTCGGCGAGCACGACCGCGGGCGGGACGACAAAGAACCGCCCCCGGTAGACCGGTGTGATCGGGCAGTGCAGGCAGGTATGCAGGCAACCCCGAGTGGCTTCGACGTAGCCGGCCGGCACGCGCGCGCCGTCGCGCTGGAGCTGGGCGTACTGGGCGAGCGCCGGCAGGGCGTCGCGGGCCGGCACGGCAAAGGGGAGCTTCTCGAGTGTCGGCCCCGCCGGATGCCGGCGCGTCCGAACGCCCGCAACAGGGCCGGTCTGGCCTCGGTCGAGCGCCTGGACGAGGTCCAGCAGCGGGCGCTCGAACTCACCGCCGACGACGGAGTCGGCGTGGTGGCGCAGGAGGTACTCGGCGTTCAGGAGCGCGTAGTGCCCATAGAAGCAGATGTGTGCGGTCGGATTGACGGTACGGATGCGCTCGGCCACCTGGACGCCCAGTCGAAGGGCCGTGTGCATCGGCACCGAGATACCGACGAGCTGTGCCCGGCGGATGGCCCGGTCCGAGAGGGTGCCGACCGCGGTATCGACGGCGGCTGCGCCGTAGCCGGCGCGGGCAAGGTAGGCGAGCGGCGACGCCAGGCTCAGCGGCTGGTGGCCCAGCTCATAGCACGAGACGAGCAGGATCGCGCCTGGCCCGTGCAGCGGCGACGGCTGGCCCTGCATCGGCGGGTGCTGGTCGGTCGTGGGACGGACTACTTGCGCCGTGCCCCACCACCCTTCTGGGCCGGCGGTCCGCCCTTCTGTGCGGGAGGAGCCTCCCAGCCTTCCGGCATCTGGGCGTTCTGGCCAAAGAAGAACTCCTCGGCCTGGCGTCGGAGGAACTCGCGGGCTTCGGGATCCATCGGGTTCAACCCGTAGTGGTTCATCAGGATCGTCTGCTGGGCCCGCCACATCCCCCACGCCTCGGCCGAGACGTGCTCGAAGATGCGCTGCCCCAGCTCACCGGAGATGGGCGGCCTCTCCAGCCCCGGCAGCTCTCGCCCCAACTTGACGCACTTCACCATGCGTGGCATTGCAACCTCATCGCTCTTGTTCGCGTTCAGCGATCAGCCGTCAGCAGTCAGGAGAGCGGCGACCGGGCGAGTCTGGTGCCGGTGCATCGCCGACTGCTGATTACTGACGGCTGACTGCTGAACGCTTGCGCTCTTTGCGTTCGCGTGCCGTCTACGAGTAGTATACACGGAGATCGAGGCTTTATGGTATCCGTCGCCCGGCGTGCGCCGCGCATTCTCTTCTTCGGGATGCGGTGCGGCTTTTCCGTGCCGCCGCTTGCCGCGCTGCTGGACGCCGGTCTGAGCGTCTGCGCCGTCGTCCTCCCTTCGGCAGATGGCCTCGCGAGCGCCGAGCCCATTTGGCGCCTGCCGGGAAATGGCGGGCCCGCCGGGGGGCGCTTTCTGCTCGCGCCCCGCAGGATGCGCACCATCGTCGATCTGGCGCGTGAACGGCAGGTGCCCGTTCTCGAAGTGACCCGGCTAGGTGACCCGCGCACGGTGGCGACACTCGCTGCCATGCAGCCCGACTTCATCTGTGTCGCCTGCTTTCCCAGGCGCCTGTCGGCCGCGATCCTTGCGCTCCCCCGCCACGGCTGTCTGAACGTCCATCCCTCGCTGCTGCCGGCCAATCGCGGCCCTGTCCCCCTCTTCTGGACGTTTCGGCTGGACGAGCGGCGAGCCGGGGTGACGGTACACCGGATGGAGAGTGCGCTCGACGCCGGGGACATCGTGCTGCAAGAGCCGCTGGCCGTTCCCGAGGGCATCGGCGGCCACGATCTCGAACAGGAATGCGCGGCGATGGGCGGTCGGCTGCTCGTTGCGGCCGTCGAATCGATCACCGCCGGGACGGCGGAATGGACGAGACAGACACCGGAGCAAGCCAGCTATCACGGTTGGCCGACGCCCGACGACTTCGTCGTCGCCCCGAGCTGGCCGGCCCGCCACGCCTTCAACTTCATCCGGGGAGCCGCTCACTGGGGAACCCCGACGGTCATCTACGCCGGCCGGCGCTTGCCCGTCTCCACTACCCTCGGGTACGTTCCCGACGGCGCTCCGGATGGTCCCGCCGTCGCCGACGGCCGTCTCTGGATCCCGTGCAACCCTGGCCTGGTGGAGGTCGTCCTCGCAGGAGAGGAGTAGCAGGGTGAAGACCGAACCGCCAAGTACTCATGCCCGGTGGGGCACCACCGGCGATGAAATGCAATTACATAGCAGACGCCAAGGACGCCAAGGTGAAGGGTTTGATGGTTTCTGGTCTGTGGTTTCTGGGTGTCGCCGGAACAGTCACGAACCGGGGCGCCAACCACGAACCAGAAACTCGATTCTTGGCGTCTCGGCGGTTCGACCGTCTTGCGAGCTGGTCTCGCCGTCGGGTTGTGCGGCACATCACGTGCATACGTTGGTCGGGGTGGACGTCGACGAGTTGGAGGTCATCCAAGAGAGGGAGGCTACCGATGGAAGAAGCGCTGAGCCCGGAGCGCGACGAGCGCGACATCGAGATCCCGTCGGGAAACGTGACGCTGCGGGGCATCCTTGGCCTGCCGCCGCAGCCGGAGGGGGTCGTCCTCTTCGCCCACGGCAGCGGCAGCGGACGGTTCAGCCCGCGCAACACCATGGTCGCGCGGTTCTTGGAGGACGGCGGCCTGGCTACCCTGCTGATCGACTTGCTCACGGAAGAGGAGGCTACCGACCGGCGCCGGGTCTTCGACATCGAGCTTCTGGCTCGGCGGCTGTTTGACGCGACCACCTGGCTCCAGCAAGCGCCCGAGACGCAGCGGCTTCCCATCGGCTACTTCGGCGCCAGCACCGGAGCGGCGGCCGCCCTCGTCGCCGCGGCCCGAGCCAGCTCGGCGGTCCGAGCGGTGGTCTCACGCGGCGGTCGGCCCGACCTGGCCGGCCCCTACTTGAAGCGGGTACAGGCGCCGACGCTGCTCATCGTCGGCGGACGGGATGAGGTCGTCCTGGAGCTGAATCGCCAGGCGCTCACTCAGCTCCCGCCCCCGCGCGAGCTGGTCGTCGTTCCCGGTGCAACGCACCTCTTCGAAGAGCCCGGCGCCCTGGAGCAGGTCGCCGAGCTTGCCCGCTCGTGGTTCCGCCACTACCTGGCGCCGACCGAGAGAGGGTAGGAGCGCACACGGAAGCGCGGGGGCTGTGAAGGCGCGCAGGTTCGTAGTGTGCACTCGCAAGTGCACTCCCGTGTGTCAGGATCTCGATCGCGCTGGCCGACGAGCGACTCCGACGGGAATCACCGAACCGAGCCGCGAACGGAAGTGAGCCCTTCCCCGGCGCGCGGGTAGACGCGCGCCGGGAACGGCTCACTCACGTTCGCGGCTCGGATGGTCGGCGCCTCCGCGTGCGGGTTTTCAAGGGGCTTTGCGGCGCGGCAAAGAGCACGGTCTGGTGCCTGTGGACTGTTTCTGCTATTCTGGGCGCACCAAAGGGGGTGCGTGCGCCCAGAAAGGAATCCCGCCGTGCTGATCAATCGGTTCCCCAGAGTCGAGGTTCTCGACGACCAGCAGGTCGAGATCCTGCTTGACCGGACCTACCGGGTCCTCGAAGAGATCGGCTGCGTCTTCACGCTCGACCTCGCGATGGACCTCCTGGAGGCGTTGCCGGGGACGCAGGTCGACCGTGACAGGCAGCTCGTCAAGATCGACCGGGCGACCGTTCAACAGGCCGTTCGCCAGTGCCCGAATCCGTTCATCCTCCACGCCCGCAACCCGGCGAAGACGGTCCCTGTGGGCGGCGACTCCGTCACCTTCACCACGACGATCGGCTCCCCCTTCGTCCAGGACTTCAAGCGGGGACGGCGGCCGGGCAGCCTGGCCGACTTCGTCGAGCTCGTCAAGATCGCCCACATGCTGCCGGAGATCGACGTCGTGGACTCGGGCCTCTGCGAGCCGCAGGACATCGAAGTCGATGCTCGCACGCTCTGGAGGTCCTACGCCGCCTTCAAGCACTGTGACCGGCCTCTGGCGGGAAGCACCTGGCACCTGGGCGTCGAGGACTCGATGGCGGTTGCCGACCTCGTGTTCGGGGAGCAGCTCGACCGGCCGGTCTACTGCACCATCATGAACGGGATGTCGCCACTGGCCTGGGACGACCGCATGTGCGAGGCGATCATCGGCTATGCCAGGCGCAACCAGGCGTTGATCTTCATGTGTGGCCCGCTGGGTGGCTTCACCGGTCCGATGACCTTTGCCGGCACCTTGATCCAGGGCTACGCCGAGCAACTGGCCGGCATCACGCTGGCGCAGGCGGCGCGGTCGGGGGCGCCGGTGCTCTTCGGTGCCGGCGCCGGCCCGGCCGAGATGAAGGTCGGCCAGATCATCAGCGGCGGCTCCGAGATGGCGCTCTCGCAGATGATCGGCGCGCAGATCGCGCGGCGTCTCAACCTGCCCTGTCGGACCTCGGGCACGACGACGATGAGCAAGATCCCCGACCTTCAGGCGGGCTTGGAGCGGATGCTGGGCATTCTCTCGGCGGTCTTCGGCGGCGCCAACCACATCGTCCATTCGGCGGCCACCCTGGACAGCATTCTCTGTGCGAACTATGAGCTGATGGTCGCCGACGCCGACATCATCGGCATCGTCCAGCGGACGTTCCGCGGGATCGACATCAACCCGGAGACGCTCGCCTTCGACGTGATCAAGGAGGTCGGGCCGTTCGGCGAGTTCATCACCCACGAGCACACCTTCAAGCACTTCCGCGGCGCGTACTGGGAAGGGCGGGTGGTCGACCGGAACTTCTACGCCGAGTGGGTGCGCCGTGGAGCGAAGACGGCGGAAGAGCGCGCCTACGACGTCTGGAACGACCTGCTGGCGAAGCACGAGGTGGCGCCGCTGGACCCGGCCGCCGAGCGAGAGATCGAGCGACTGATCGCGGCCCGTGAGCGAGAGATCGCCACAGCGGCGGCCACGGCCGTCTGAGAGGAACTCATCGGAACTCGTAGGAGCCGGCAGAGGTCCCGATCGGCGTGCTCGCCTGGCTGAGCTGTCAGCGGATTCTGGGAACGGATTGCACGGATTCCTGGGCAAAGCTGACAGCCAGGCACCGATCGGCCCGCCTCCGTCGCGCGGGTGAATGGGGTTGCCGCCAACCGGCTTGAGGCCGTCGGCCGGGCACCGGTCGCCCCGCCTCCGTAGCGCGGGTGGCTTGTCCCCCGCCGCTCCCGGTCGCCAGGAGCGGTCCCAATCGTCACTGCGAAGGCCACAGGCCGCCAGGGCTTGCTCAAAGTATCGAGCGAGCAGGCATGGGTGTGAGTGCGAGTGTGAGGCGGGCATTGCACCTTCTCGATGTTGAACAGCGTGTCGATGTTGAGTATGATCTCCTGGTATGATCATACGGAGGCTGCGTATGCGGATGAACGAGCGCGTGACCATCACCTTGCCAGCGGACCTGGTCCGGGACATCGACCGCCTCGAGAAGAACCGGAGCAGGTTTTTCCAGGAGGCTGCTCGACACGAGCTCGAGCGACGTCGGCGTGACCTGCTCGGCCGCTCCCTGCGGAGCCCGCACCCGGAGACCGCCGAGTTGGCCGAGGCCGGCTTCCAGGAATGGGCTGCCTCCCTGCCGGAGGACGATGCCGCCGGTTTGGTCGACCTCCATGCGGGCAAGGAAGTTCGCTGGGTACCAGGCGAGGGGTGGACGGAGGTCGGGAAGTGAGGATCGAGCGCGGCACGGTCGTGCTCTTGGATCTCGACCCCACCGTCGGCCACGAGCAGCGGAGTGTCCGCCCATGCATCGTCGTCAGCGATCCGGAGGTGATCGCCGACCAACGCTTCCCGCTGACGGCCATCGTGCCCGTGACCGGGACGCCTGGCGAAGGGGCGCTCTATCCTGCTCTCCAGCCCAGCCATAGTGGATTGGCCAAGACGTCTTACGCGCTCATCGATCAACTGCGCTCCGTGGACAAGCGGCGCATCCGCCGCGTCTTCGGCATGCTCGCCAGCAGCGAGCTTGATGCGCTGGATGAGGGCCTCGTCCTCTTCCTCGGCCTCCGTGCGAAGCTCACGCCGCCCGCGGCCGACCCCGCCGAATAGACGGAGCATCCCGCGCTCTGCTCGACCTGAGCGACGTCATCCCGGACGCAGCCCATCTGACCGTGCCCCGCTCCCGTCGGAATCTCCCTTCACTGCCCGGAGTGAAGATCCTCACGACGGTCAGGCCGCTTCGACCGAGCGATCTGACCTACCGTGATGGCATGGTGATCACGTCGGCGACACGCACAATCCTCGATGCGGCCGAGGCCAGCACGGCGCCGGACCAGATCGAGCTGGCGGTGATACAGG
>JACQGW010000405.1 GCA_016199325.1 Chloroflexota bacterium | reverse complement strand
TGCGGCTCAGCATGACGGAGTGCGCGCCGGTCGCTGCACGTGACATTGATGAAGGGATCGCCGTCAGGATCGCTGGATGACCGCTGGATGCACGCTCAGCGAAGGCCAGAGCCGTGAACAGGAACATTGAACAGGGAAGAGGGCAAGCAAGAGACGTGACCTCGCTTGACCTCCGGCCCCTGGCCCCTGACCCCCGATCCCCGCCCTAGTTCTCGGCGATGCCGTGCTCGCGCAGCTTGGCGTAGAGGAGGCGGCGATAGATGCCGAGCGTGGCGGCGGCCTGGCTGCGGTTCCCCTTGGCCTGGTCCAGCGCCTCCGTGAGCATCTGTCGCTCGACTTCGGCCAGCACGCGCTTCAGCGGCACCTTGTCCCGGACCCGCTGCTGGACGTCGATGAACTTCCGCTCAGGCGATTGGTCGAAGCTCAGCACGTCGCCGGTGATGACGCCGTTCCGCGCCATGACCACGGCGCGCTGGACGATGTTCTCGAGCTCGCGGACGTTGCCGGGCCACTCGTGCTCGATGAGCCTATGCATCGCGTCCTCGGTCACGCGCGCCGGCGCTGCCGCCGGGTGGGCCCGATACTTGTTCAGGAAGTGTTGGACGAGCACCGGAATGTCCTCTCGCCGCTCGCTCAGCGGTGGCAGGTGGATATGGATGACGTTGAGGCGGTAATAGAGGTCTTCCCGGAAATTGCCCTTGCCGACCTCTTCCTTCAGCTCGCGGTTGGTCGCCGCGATGACCCGGCAGTCGACCTTGATCGACACCGTGCCGCCGACCCGCTCGAACTCCTTCTCCTGCAGAACGCGCAGCAGCTTCTTCTGGGTGCCCAGCGTCATCTCGCCGATCTCGTCCAGGAAGATCGTCCCCTTGTGCGCCAGCTCGAACCGGCCCTTCTTCTGGGCGATGGCGCTCGTGAAGCTGCCCTTCTCGTGGCCGAACAGCTCGCTCTCCAGCAGGGTCTCCGGCAACGACGCGCAGCCGACGGTGATCAAGGGGCCGTGGCGATAGGTCGAGTTGAAGTGGAGCGTACGGGCGACCAGCTCCTTGCCGGTGCCGGTCTGCCCTGTGAGCAGCACGGTGGCATCGGACCCGGCCACCCGGCCGATCGTCTTGTAGATCTCCTGCATCCGCTGGCTGTTGCCGATGATCCGCTCGCCGGTCACCGGCTCGATCTCCGCCTTTTCGCGAAGCTTCTCGACCTCGCGCGCCAGGTCCTGGAATTCCAGGCTCCGGCGGACCGTCACGAGCACGTCGTCCAGATCGAACGGCTTCGTGATGTAGTCGAAGGCGCCGATCTGCATGGCCTTGATGGCGATGCTCGCCGTGCCGTGGCCGGTGATCAGGATGGCCGGCACGTCGATCTTACCTTCCTTCATCTTCTGAAGGACTTCCATGCCGTCGAGGCCGGGCATCCGGATGTCCATCAACAGCAGGTCGGGCTGCGATTGAGCCAGGCGAGCGAGGACTTCCGGTCCACTCGTCGCCTCTTCGGTGACGTACCCCTCGGCGGCCAGAACGGAGCACAGGAGCGACCGAATGGTTTCCTCGTCGTCGGCGACCAGGATCGTTCGCTTGGTCATGGGTAGGCTCTCCAGATGTGCGGGCGCTCGAACTGTATCAATTGCGTACACCATTATAGGCTATTGACTCGTTCGCTCGCAATGACCCGCCGTCTACCCGCGTGGTTCCGCACGGCAACAGCACAGCGCGCCAAACGGTCACGGGGGCACAGACGCTTTGCCTGTGCCCCCGCACCGACAGGAAGGAGGAAGAGAGGATAGGAGGACTGCACGCGCTCAGGTTATCTCGAGAAAGCCCGACTCCTCGCCACCGGCGACCGAGAACAGCAAACGGTGCGCCGCCAGCCGGACGAGCTCGTGGCGGCTCACCATGAAGTAGGCATTGTGGCGTTCGGCCCGGATCTGGCCACTCGCGATCGCCTGGCAGACATCTGCCAGAGTGACCTCAGGAAGTCGCTCGCTTGCTCCGTCCCAGTTCATGGCTCGGGGCCTCCTGATCGACCGCGGACATCGTTAGGCCCACCGGTCCCTCCGCTGCCCCTTCAAAAGCAAGAAGTGTGCCAGCGGAGCCCCCACCATGGATCCTCCCCATCCCCCCAATCTACCACCCATCTCTGGCCGTGCCGGTGCGCGCCACCGGGATAAACCATCGATACCGCCGGTCGTTCGGCGTCTGTGTCGGTGTCGCCGTCGGCGCATCGCTCGGTCCGGGAATCCAGCCGGAGCCGACCGTCGCCGTCACCGTCTGGGTTGCGGTCACCGTCAGCGTTGCGGTCACCGTCTGGGTTGCCGTTGGCGTGCGGGTGGGCGTCGCCGTCGCCGTCGCGGTTACCGCCGACGTGGCCGTCGGCGTCGGCGTGACGGTCGGCGTTCGGGTCGGCGTGCTGGTTGGCGCCGGCACCGAACCGATCGTCGGCAGGCGCAGGACGAAGGGGCGGAACCCGCTCGGTTGGCCGTCGGAGCTGTTGGCGTGGATCGGCACGACCCGCCAGTAGTAGGTGCCGCCGTCCTGGTAGCTGCCCAGGAAACTGAGCGCCAGCGTCGTCGCGCCGGTGGTATGGGTCTCGAAGACCGCCGCCGCGCTGTTCTGGCTGGCGACCTCGACGCGATACTGCTGCGCGCCGGCGGTTGCGGTCCAGGTCAGGATGGCGGCGGCTTCCAGCGGCTTGATCTCGACGGCGGCCGCCGGGGCGACCAGCGCCGGCGCGTCGGGGCCAATGGTCAGCGCGCGTCCGCTCGACCAGGCGCTGGTGGTTCCACGAGCATCGCGCGCCCGAACGCGCCAGTAGAGCTGACCGGGGGGATAGGCGCGGTCGGCCGGCACGTACCCCGGCAAGCCGAGCCCGCTCTGGCTCTCGGCGATCGACGAGAACTGGCTGTCGGAGGCGATCTCCAGGTCATAGGACACAGCGCCGGTCACGGGGCGCCAGGTGAAGAGCGGTGCGGCGTCTGTCGTCTGGCCGGCCGCCGGCGTGAGCGGCAGCGGCGAGAGCAGCTCCGACGCGATCTGGTAAAAGCTCCGCGTCTCGCTCCAGTTCCGCCGGTGGGTAACGTCCCGGTCACACTGGCCGCTGGCCGGGTACTCCTCGGCGCAGACTCGCCAGTAGTAGATCCCGTTGGGCACCTGCCAGGCCGCCGGCGTCAGCGTCGGCGCGTCGGTCGTCGCCGTCAGAACCACCGACGAGAACGCCGGGTCTGAGGCGACCTGGAGTCGGTAGTAGTGGGTCGGAATGCTCGCGCTCGCCGCCGGGGTGAGCCGCCGGTCGGGCTTTTCGAGCGGCGCCCACTGGAAGGTCGGCGTGCCCGTGATGGCCTGCCAGGCCGATGGGCCGAGCAGCGTGGGGCCGATGGGCGTCACCTTGTTGAAGCGGTAGACCTTAGTCGGGCGCTGGTCGAAGTAGGTGGCCGTGCCGTCCGGGTAGACGGCCTGAACGGCGACGTAATAGCCGACGCCAACGTCGCCGTCGGGGAACCCCTCGCCGAAGGGCGCCAGCGCCGGATAGAACGACCGGTAGTGGGACCTGACGCCATCCGATTCGGTTCCCGAGCCGGCGCCCGTGCCGGATCGGTACGTGTTGCGGAACAGCTCGTCGAAGGCGAACGCCACGTCGTAATAGTCGGCGCCGGGCATAGCGGGCCAGGTCACCGCCGGCACGGTGCCCGTGTAGACGTCCACCTGCGTGCCGTCCGGCAGCGTCTCGACGGCGTCGGCGGCCGCCGGCCAGGCGGCCTGCACGTGCAGCGCGTCGGTCGGGGCCACCGTCGGCGAGATCAGGCGGAAGTACCCGACGCTCTCGGCGCCGCTGAGCCGGTTCCCGTCCGGACCGTCGTCGACGGGCCAGACCCGCCATTCGTAGAAGGCGTCGGCCGACATGCGGGTCGCATAGGAATAGTCGGGCGCGTAGTCTGTCCGGACGACGACGTCGTCGATCTTGATGGTGGGCGTCACGGCGCCGATGCTCCGGATGGCGACGGCGTAGCGGGAGGCGTGGGGCACCGCCGTCCAGGCGAAGTACGGCGTCACCACATCGGCGAGGTTCGGCGGCCAGAGGCGAATCGGCGCGTCGTTCCACTGCTTCAGGAAGGCGCCGAAGTCGCTCCAGGGGCCGGGCTTGCCCGCCGCATCGATCGCCCGCACCCGCCAACTGTACTGGTCGTCCGGCAGCGTTCTTGGGATCGTGTGGCGTGTCGCCGCGATGGCAGTCGTCGTGTAGACCGCCCGTGGGAACTGGCCGAAGTAGTAGACCTCCAGCTCGTAGCGCGCGGCGCCCTGGGCCGGCTCCCACACCAGCGTCACGTCGTACTGGTTGCCCATCACGTCCAGCGGGCTGATCGGGGCCGGCGGCGCCCAGCGCTTGCTGAACTGTCGCACAGGGCTGAACGGCAGGAGCTGGCCGGCCGCGCCGACACCGGCGATGTGCCAGTAGTACGTCCGTCCGTCGGCGAACGGCGGCCCGCCCGGCGACGACTCGCCAATCGAGACCAGCGTGTTCGGCGTCGTCAGCGTGTAGACCGGATAGGCGAAGGAGCCATCGGCCCGAGTGGACCACGCCGACGGCGGAATGTCGGTCGCCTCATAGTAGTAGCGGACCGCCTGCGGGACGGATGACCAGGTCGCCGTGATCGGATCGCCGGGCACGACGTAGAGCCAGTTGTCGGCCGGCCAGTGGATCGCCGGCGCCGGGATGGCGGGGACCGTTATCGTCAGGGCCGTCGAGGTCGAGGTCCGTCCGCCGGGATCGACCGCGGTGACGCGCCAGTACCACTCCTGGCTGGTGTTGGCCTGCGGCAACGGTGATTCCAGCGTTGCGGCCAGGTTCCGGGTGACAATCGAGATCTGGCTCCCGCTGCCGAAGCCGGACGACCGGTCGACGTCCAGCCGGTAGTACGACGCGCCGGCGACCGCCGACCACTGGAACACCGGCCGGACGCCGGCGACGGCGCCCCCTGCCGGCTGGAGCAGGCCGGGTGTGCCGAGTGGCGGGTAAGGGACGGTCGCGCTCGCCGCCAGCAGGTCGACGTTCGTGCCGCTGATCTGCTTCATCCAGACGGCCAGCGCCTGGCCGTACCGGTCCACGACCATCGCCGGGCCCCAGGCGGCGACGCCGCTCGGCGACCCGCCGGGCAGCGATACCGGCGTGGACCAGCCGGCGTCGCCCAGGCCGCGGTAGCGAACGTCGCCCGCGGTCGCCGATCCCTGGCTCCAGAGCGCATGGCGATTGCCCTGGTCGTCGCGGTAGAGCGCGGGCGGACTGAGCCAGCCGACATCTCCCGAGAGATCCGTCGCGCTGGACCAGGCGCCCCCCGTGCGCGCCAGATAGCGCACGTGCCAGCCCCCGCCGACGTTGTCGATCCAGACGAGCCCCAGGTTGTCGGCCGACGCGGGATCCCCCGGCGCGGCGTTGGCAGCGGCGACGAGCGCAGGATAGGCGGCGAACGCTCCGGCGCTCGTCACGTTCCGGGCGCCGGACCAGAGGCCGGTATCGGACCAGTCGGCGACCCACACGTCCCAGGTGTCGGCCCCGGCGTTTTCGCCGGCCCAGGCCAGGTGGACACGGCCGCTGCTGCCCGCGGCGATGGACGGCATATCCGACCGGCCGGACGGACCGGTAACGAAGACGGCCGCGCCCCAGGCGCCGGCCGAGCGAACGCGGTGGATGATCTGGGTGACGCCGCTGGAGCCGTACCCGGCCCAGACGAGATGGACCCGGTCCAGGCTATCGACGGCGATCGCCGGCGCCGACCAGCTCGTCGGCGTCGTCGGGGCGCTGCCGCCGGTGTTCGAGAGCGACGTCGGCGAGGACCAGGCCGGCGTCGCCGCCGTGGCGTCCCAGATGAGGGAGCGGATCTCGAAGGTTGTGCCGGGGGGCGAGGCCAGATAGGCCACGTGGACCCGATTGGCGCCGTCGACCGCGATCGCGGGTCGGGCCTCAGCAGCGTCCGACGCCAGGGTCGTGGGCGACGACCAGCTTCGGGCGGCGGGATCGTACCGGGCGTAGCGCAGGGCATAGGCGCCGGCGGCGTTGTCCACCCAGACGAGGTGGAGCTGCGCCCGTGCGTCCACCGCCACGGCCGGGTACTTCGAGAAGCCCTCGGCGTTGGTCAGGTTCGTCGCTTCGGTCCAGCTCGTGGCCGAGGCGGCCAGAAGGGCGGCGCCGCGGGAAAAGAAGCCACCAAGCGGGCCGAGCACCAGCCCCACCAGGACCAGCAGACTCACCGCAGGCCGCGCAAGCTGCATCATGAGACGCTCCATCGTCATACGTCATGCGTCATGCGTCATGCGTCATGAGGCAAGTGCCATAACCTCCAACTACCGCACGATCCGCCGACCCGACCAGTCGATCAGCTCAGTGCCGGCCACCCAGCGCGCATGATAGTTGGCGGCTGCGGTGCTGTCAATAGTACTCCAAGGCATGGTTCAGGAGAAGGGATGCATACGGAGGCGCGCACGCTTCGGGGGCGAGAGACGCAGGTTCGTAGTGCGCACTCGCAAGTGCGCTGCCGGGCGTCAGGGTCTCGACCACATCGGCCCGCAGGCGACTCCGGCGGGGGTCACGACCACCCCAACGACGTATTGCGATGGCAATACGGAACCACATCGGCCGGAGGCGACTCCGGCGGGGATCACCGAACCGAGCCGCGACCCGTGGGGGGCGGATCCCCGGTCCGCACGGTCGACTCTACGCACTGGGAAGCGGCTCCGTCACCGTCGCAGTCGGACAGCCCGCGCGCTGCGGCAACCGCGCCTTCGCCTGCAGGAGTCGACCGCGCGCCAGGGAACGGCTCCCTCACGGTCGCGGCTCGGTTCGTCCGTGCTCCGCGATCTCCGCGCCTCCGCGTGCGGGTGTGTATCGGGCTTTGCGGCGTGGAGCGCGGAAGAAAGCCTCGTCAATGCCTGACGGTTGCCACGTCGACGAACGCCAGGTGCAGGGCGTTCCGCCCGTCGACGGCCAGGCCCGGGGCGACCGCCGGCAGCCGCCGGAGGGGGTCGTCCAGGCGGTAGAGGCCGACGAGGATCTCGTACCGGCCCGGCGCCAGGGCTGTGGGAAGATGGATCACCTGGCGGCTCCGAATGGCGTCGCCGGGCCGCCAGCGGCTAGTCGGGTAGTCGAGCGTGCCGAGCGTCCCGTCGCTCTGGGCCTGCGGTCGGCCGGACGCGTCGGCCAGGTGGAGGAAGAGGCTGTAGTCGGCGGCGATCGGGACAAGCGCCTCCCAGTAGAGATCGGCGACCAGCGTTTCGCCGGGGCGGAGGACGGCAGGGGCATCGTAGCCCGCCAGCCGGATCAGGCCGCCGTACACCGCCGTGGCCTGCCGAGGGATGGCCCAGGCGTCGAGCGACGACCGAACCGGCACCGGCGCCGGAAAGGCGGGTGCGACGACAAGCGCCGGCACGGCGAGGGCGAAGCCGGCAAGGGCCGCGCCCGCCGCAGCCGGAGCCAGGGGCGCCCGCAGCCTCCTGGCCCATTCCACAGTGCCCAGCCAGAGCAGCAGGCTGAGGGGTGCCGCGACCGGCAGCCAGAAGCGCGCGTGGTCGGTCCCGACTTTCTGGGTAAGCTGGCGCTGGACGTCCACGGCCGCCAGCGTGACCAGCACGGCGAACGTGAGCCAGAGGAGCGCGCCGTGCTGCGGTGTTCGGCGAAGTCGAATCAGCGCCAGTCCGAGGCCGACGACGGCGAGCGCCGTCAGCACGGCGAGCGCCGCCGTCACCTGCGGCGAGAGCCAGACCTGCCCCCAGCCGAAGGATCCCCAGAAGGTCGCCAGGTAGCCATCGATCGCCTCGCCGGCGCGCAGCGGCGACAGCGTCGACAGCGGGACGGTGCTGCTGTACTCCTTGCGGATGAGGACGCCGTACTCGACGACGTTCCGCACGAACCACCAGCCGCTCACGAGGGCTGCGGCGGCGGCGGTCCAGGCCATCGCGGCGATGGGGTTTGTGGTTTCTGGTCTCTGGTCCAACCAGAAACCAGAAACCAGAAACCAGAAACGTCTCCCTCGGGTGAGCGCGGCCGGCCAGAGGATCACGACCGGCGCCAGCGTCAGGCTGTTCTCCTTCGAGAGGACGGCCAGGCCGAAGAGGGCGCCGAGCGCGATGAGCCGGCGGCGGGCGACGCCGGCTGCCCAGAGGCGCGCGAGCGCCAGGAAGGCGAGCGAGCCGAAGGCGCCGGCCGCGTTGTCGTTGTTGATCGCGGCGGCGCTGGCGAGGAAGCCGGGACGAAAGGCGGCCAGCGCGGCGGCGCCGACCGCCAGGGAGGGCTGCGCCGGGAAGATCGTGAGGCTCAGGCGATAGGTCGCCCAGACCGTCACCGCCCCCAGGGCCGTCGACAGGAGCCGGACGACGTGGGCACCCAGAGCAGCACCGCGATAGGGGAACGACTCGTCGGCCGTGTGAACGACGTACGCGTTCCGCGTCGTGCCCGGTCCCCACGTCAGGTACGGATTGGGGCGTAGGACGAGCGGATCGCCGCCCAGCCACCAGGTCGCCAGCGCGCCGAGGGCGTAGTAGAGCGGCGGCTGGTTGCTCTCCTCATTCCCGTCGAGCTGGATGGAGGGCAGCGGGCCAGACGGCAGTTGGCGGGCGATCCGCAGATGGCGGACATACTGATAGTGCTCCGGCTCGTCGGGCGCCTCCCAGAGCGGCACGAGGACGCCGTAGAGGACGGCGACGGCGGCGTACGCCAGCAGCAGCGCGGCGAGACGCCGGTTGACGCACCGTGCAGTCCGCACCTTGAAACTCCTCACTTCGAACACCCAACGAAACCAACCGCAGAGGCGCAGAGGATGCAGAGAACAAACGAGGGTTTATGTCACTTCCACCTTGCTTTCCCGGCGCCGTTCAGGCTATTGTACCTGTAGTGGACAGGAGATCGTAGCGGAGCCGCAGCAGAGGTGCTGGCGGCAGCGCGGATGGATGGACGTGGCATTTCGACGGGAGAGCGCGAGGTGACGACGACATGACCATAAGAGAGGAACTCCACCACCTGGTGGACGTCCTCGACGAAGAGGACGCGCGCGAGGCGCTGGAATACATCCGATGGCTTCTGGAGGAGAGCGAAACCCTGACGGACGCAGAGATGGAGCGCGTCCGCGAAGGTGAGGCCCAGATCAATCGAGGTGAATACGTCACGCTGGACGAACTTCAGCGAGAGCTCCGCAGTTGAGGTATCAGGTCCGCATCGCGCGACAGGCGGAGGGCTACGTGCGGCGCCTCCCGCGTCAGGCTCAGGAGCGCATCCTCCGCCGTCTTCACGAGATCGCCGAGGACCCTTACGGTCAGCACACCAAGCCCCTGGTTGGTGCGGGTGGTCGACGGGCTGCTCGTGTTGACAGCTGGCGGATCGTCTTCGCCGTGGACGAGGAGGCCCAACTGGTCACGGTCAGCGATATTGGTCCACGTGGCGACGTCTATCGGCATGTTCGGGACCTGTGAGAACCGCCTCAGATACCAACCGGTCCGGACGGGCGACGCTCCGGCGGGGCATCGAGGGGTCGATGGCGTCGGAACGACGGGCCCGTGGCCGGACCGGCAGGCTGCTCAGTGTGTGTAGCAGGCGCGGTGGTAGGCCAGAACCTGCTTCTGGCGCGTGGCGAGCGAGACCTGGCGGACGTGCAGGAGGTCCTTGATCTTGACGTCCTTGCCGCACTTGGTGCAGCTCTTGCCCGACAACCGGTCGTTGGCCGCCGCACGCTCGGCCGCGGTCTGGTTCTTGTTCTTTTCGGCCACCCCAATCCCCCCTTTCTTTCGGTGAAGTCATCGCCCCCAGGATCGGCCATCCGGGCGCTCGGATGCTGTCCTGGACGCGCATACCGAATGAGTGTAGCAGAAGAAAGCCCTCTTCGTCAACTGGTGCGCTGGTTCCTTGCTCGATTGGTTTTGCCGAGTCGGGGCATGCTATAATCCAGCCGGAGGACAGCCCTGCCAAAGCCGGTCCCTCCGCATCGTTCGTGCCAAGGAGAGCCCGCTGTGAAGCTTACGATCAAAGGCAAGAACTTCGACGTCTCCGATGCGATCCGCCAGCACGTGAGCGCCAAGCTCGGCAAGCTCGACCGCTATCTCGACCTGGTCACCGACGGCACCGTCGAAATCACGCGCGAGGATACCCGCAGCGAAGCCGACCGCTTTGCGGTCCAGATGACGATCCCCATCGAAGGCGCCATTCTCCGCGGGGAGGAGCGGGCCGCCGAGGTCCGGCACGCCGTCGACGCCGTTCACAACGTCATGGTTCGCCAGATCAGCCGCTACAAGGGCAAGCTCTACCTCAACCGGCAGAAGCACCGCCCGCCGATCGTCGAGCCGGTCGTGGCCCTCGCCGAGCCTGAGCCCCCACCGGACATCATCGAGACCGGCGGCCGGCTCGTCCGGCGCAAGCGCTATGCGGTGAAGCCGATGTCTCCGGAAGAGGCGCTGGAGCAGATGGAGCTGCTCGGGCACGACTTCTTCCTCTTCGAGAACAGCGAGACCGGCCAGTTCAACGTGCTCTATCGGCGCCGCGCCGGAGACTACGGCCTGATCGAGCCGGAGCGGTAGCGCGGGGAAGGGTTCAAAGTTCAGGGTTCAAGGTTCAAGGTCCAAGGTTGGGGAACGCCCCCACCACCTTGAACCTTGAACCTCCGTCGCCACAAAGAACTTCAGGCTCGGATGAGCTCTAGCCCTTCCTCCCCACCTCGAACAGCTTCGACCGGAATGCGCTGATCCAGCGTGGCCAGCCTGCCCTCCTTGCGAACAGCGAGACCAAGCAGGTAGACGTCGGTTATCTGCGCATGGGTGATGACCGCCGTGGGTTTCAGGATCTCACGGATGCTGACGTCCTCCGCCCAGAATTGGTGGCCCTGCGCATCGCACAGTTGGCGCAGCAACGCAAGCACCGCGAGGACGTCGCCAGGCCGATTGGGGTAGCTCGGATGGCTGGCAATGCGGACAAACCCGTTCTCCGTGAGCGGACAGGTGGCCCACGACCGGTGGCCTCGGTCTGCGAACCAGCGATGGGCGGCTTCATGATGGACGTGCATCGGATCGCTCAAGGCCAACAGCAGATTCACATCCAGGAGATAGGTGGTCACGGCATTTCGTCCCGTAGCCGGTTCACCAACTCCAGGGTGACCACGCCGGCACCTGGCTGAACAGGGAACAGCGGCAGTCCATGTCTGGTGGCAGCAGCAGCCTGACGGGTCAATGCCTGCCGGGCCAGATCCGAGAGCACTTTGCCGACTCCCACGCCACGCTGCCTGGCGATCTCCTTCGCCGCAAGCAGGACGTCTTCTTCGAGATCAAGCGTCGTACGCATACCTTACCTCCGACGCAAACCGTATGTCAATTGCGCGCATCTGATGAATAATTGTAGCACATCAGATGACTGGATACCAGAAGCCAGGAAGGTCGGATGGTTCTCGCCTCTGTCGGCGCCTCCGGTCGGGAGAACGGCTCACTTGCGTTCGCGGCTCGGATGGCTCTCGCCTCCGTCGGCGCCTCCGAGCGGAGGGGCGGCATGCCTCGACACCTGGTGAAACGAGCCACAAAAACGCGGAGCACACGGGGACGACCGGGTTCAAGGTCCACACTTCAGTGTTCAAGGTTGACCACGCGCCCCGAACCTTGAACCCCAAACGTTGAACCTCTCCGCTGCGCCTCTGCGGTTTCGTCAAGCGCGCTCAAGCCGCCCCCGGCAGCTCCTGCACCGCGCGGAACTGGGTCTCGTAGAGCGTCGCGTAGAGGCCGCCACGCGCCAGGAGCTCTTCGTGCGTTCCCCGCTCGACGAGCCGGCCGCCGTCCATGACGAGGATCACGTCCGCCGCGAGGACCGTCGACAGGCGGTGGGCGATGACGAGGCTCGTCCGGCCGGCCATCGCGCGCTCCAGCGCGGCCTGGATGAGCGCCTCCGACTGCGAATCGAGGTGCGAGGTCGCCTCGTCCAGGATCAGGATGCAGGGGTCCTTCAGGAGCACACGGGCGATCGCCACGCGCTGCTTCTCACCGCCCGAGAGCCGGTAGCCGCGCTCGCCGACGACGGTGTGGTAGCCGTCGGGCAGGCCGGCGATGAAGTCGTGGATGTTTGCCGCCCGGCAGGCGGCCACCACCTCGTCCATGGTTGCCCGGGGCCTGGCGTACCGCAGATTGGCCAGGATCGTGTCGTGGAACAGGTAGGTTTCCTGCGTCACCGTGCCGATCTGCCTGGCCAGGGATTCGAGCGTCACCGTGCGAACGTCGTGGCCGTCGATCAGGATGCGGCCGCGCGTTGGATCGTACAGCCGCGGCAGCAGGTAGGTCACCGTCGTCTTCCCAGCGCCGGACGGCCCGACGAGCGCGGCGATCTGGCCGGGCTGAATCTCGAAGCTCACGTCCTGGAGCGTCCAGCGCGGCTCGGCATGCCCGGCGCGAAATCCGTCCTCACCCGCCGCCGTACCGTCTCCGCTCTCGCCGCCACGCGGCCGGCGGTGGACCAGCGCCGAGGGGTCCGCCGACCACGACCAGCGCACAACCTCGGCCAGACCGGCCGGCCGTTCGGCTTCCTGGTAGCTGAACCAGACGTGCTCGAACCGCGCGGCGCCGGCCGCCCGACCCACCGGAGCCCCAGCCGACGTACCCACGGCCCCGACCGGCTGACGGCTGACGGCTGACGACTGATCGCTCGCCAGCGGGACAGCAGTCGGCGCGTCGGCGATCTCGACGGGCAGGTCGAGCACCTCGAAGACCCGCTCGAACGAGACCAACGACGTCGCAAACTCGACCCGCGCGTTCGTCAGGGCCGAGAGCGGGCCGTAGAGCTGCACCAGGAGGGCGCCGAAGGCGACGATGGTCCCGATGCTGAGCTCGCCGGCCAGCACGAGCTGGCCGCCCAGCCAGAAGACCAGCGCCGTCCCAACGGCGCTGACCAGGCTCAGGCCCATGAAGAACCAGCGGCCGATCAACGCCGAGCGGACGCCGACATCCCGGACGGCGGCGGCTCGCTCGGCGAATCGGTCGCGCTCGTGCGGCGCCCGGCCGAAGATCTTGACGAGGAGCGCGCCCGAGACGTTCAGCGTCTCGTTCATGAGGGCATTCATCTGCGCGTTGAGCGTCAGCGATTGCCGGGTGACGTGCCGAAGCGTTCTCCCAACCCGCCGGGCCGGGTAGAGGAACAGCGGCAGGATCGCGACGGCGATCAGCGTCAGCCGCCACTCCAGCGACAGCATGACGGCGAGCGTGGCGGCGAGTGCGACGGCGTTCGAGACGATGCTGACGAGCGTGCTCGTGACCGCCTGTTGGGCGCCGACGACGTCGTTGTTCAGGCGGGACATCAGCTCGCCGGTCTTCGTGTTCGTAAAGAAGCGGAGCGACTGGCGCTGGATGTGGTCGAAGAGCTGGCGGCGCAGGTCGAAGATGATCCCCTCGCCGATCTGGGCGCTCAGGTAGCGCTGCAAGACGCCGGTGAGCCCGGAGAGGAGCGGCACGGCGACCATGCCGAGCGCCAGCAGGCTCAGCCGTCCGCCGTCGCGGTCGGGCAGCGCCCGGTCGATGAGGTCGCGGTACAGCAGCGGTGGGACGACCGACAGGAGCGAAATGACGAGGATCGTCGCCAGCATGGCGGCGATCAGGCCGACGTATGGGCTGGCGTAGGCGGCGACCCGCCGGAGCAGCGTCCGGCTGATCTGCGGTCGGTCCTGCTGCTCGTCATAGCGCAGGAAGGACCACCAGCCACCATCGTGTACTGGCATCATCGAGCGGTATCCTCCGGCCGCCAGGATGCCGGCGGCGTTTCCAGATCGTCACCTCAATTGTAGCATCACCTGTGTAGCATCATCTGCTCCTTGTCGGGCAGGACGAGGTCCTGATGATGAGGTCGACCGGTCGGCTCGCCATCAACAGGGGAGTGCTCGTTAAGGTTGTCTGGCCAGGAGTCGTCCTATGACGTCAAGAAAGGTGTGGGCATCGATCGGTTTCTTGACGTAGGCGTCGCAGCCGGCGTCGCGCGCTTGCTGCTCGCCGTATTCCTCTTGATAGGCGGTCACGCCGACGATCAGGATGTCCTGTGTTGCCGGGTCGGCCTTGAGGCGCCGGGTCAACTCCAGCCCACCGGTACCACGCATCCGGAAGTCCATCAGGATGAGGCGCGGGTGGAATGTCTGGAGTACGGCCTCCGCCTGCTGCGCACTGCTCGCGGTTTGGACGGCGTAACCTCCAAGCTCCAGCAGGGTCTTGAACAGCTTCAGGTCAATCGGGCTGTCTTCGACGACCAGGATCGGCTCACTCCTCACGGTTCCTCCCCAATTCCTGCTGCCGGTCTGCAGCATTCGACCATGCCGCCGGCGTCAGGACGAGACGCAGCAGGCGGTCGATCTGGCCTCCGAGGATCGGCTTGCACAGCGTCAGGCACGGATAGTCCGGCGTCCCATGGAGGTCAGCAAGGTCGTCGGGGTATCCGGTGATGGCGACGAACGGGAGATCGGGCCATCGGTATCTGACCGTCCGAATGAAGTCGACACCGGTCTTCCTGTCGGGCATGCGGACGTCGCTGAGGACCAGGACGACGGTGGGATCGCTCTCGAGTGTCGCCAGCGCTTCGCCAGGACCGGCCACCTCGACCGGGCGACGGCCAGCCTGCTGCACGTGGATGCTGAGCAGCTTGCGGCTGACGGGGTCGTCGTCGACGATCAGCACGGCGGGGGGCGTTCGTCGGCGGACGAACGTGCCGCGCCCGACTTCGCGCGTGATGAAGTGGTCCTCTTCCAGCCGGGCCAGGGCCTGGCGCACCGTCATCGGCGCGACCGCGAACGCGACGGCGAGATCCGGGTACGAAGGGAGCTTCGTTCCGGGGGGAAGCTCACCACTGATGATCTGATCACGCAGGGCCATGTAGACTCGCCGCGCTCGCGGGCCCAGTTCGAGGACCACGTTGCCTCCTGACCTGTCCTCTTTGGCAAGCTATCTGGTTGTCCAGCTAACCAGCCATCTAGCTATCTAGCTAACAGGCCACATAGTAGGGCAACTCTGCGGGTCTGTCAACACTACCGTGTAACCAGCGCTTGTCTTGACAGACCGGAGCCGGTGCAACCTCGTTCGGGAGCGCAGGCGTCCCGCCTGCCAGGGCTGAGTGTGCTATCAACCGGTGACGGGCAAGGCGAAGGAATGTCCGGGGCCAATCGCTGGTGCCGCCAAAGCGGGGCAGGCGTCCCGCCTGCGCTCCCGGACGGGGCGCGCTCGCTGGGTGGCCGGCAGCGAGGCGGGCTCCGCCGAGCAGGCGGGACGCTTGCGCTCCCCGGACTCTACCAGGTCAATCCGTCAAACCTTCGGAGCCCGGTGGTCGTCACCATCCCGTGATCACCCGGCGGTCCAGCCGCCGTCGATGAGCAGCGTGTGGCCGGTCACCATGTCCGACGCCGGGCTCGCCAGGTAGACGACGGCGCCGACGACGTCTTCGGGCGTGGCGAGCCGGCCGAGCGGAATCCGGCGGACCACCCCTTGATAGATCGCGGGATCCTGCCACATCGGCTCCGTCAGCGGCGTGCGGACGAACGTCGGCCCGATCGCGTTGACGTTGACCCCGTACTCCGCCCACTCCAGCGCCAGGACGCGCGTCAGGTTCACGACGCCCGCCTTGCTCGAGCAGTAGGCCACCCGATCCTCCATGCCGATGACGCCGTTCTGCGAGGCGACGTTGACGATCTTCCCACGCCGGCGGCGGACCATGTGGCGGCCCACTCGCTGGGCGCAGAAGAAGACGCCGCGCAGGTTGACGTCCAGCACCCCATCCCAGTCCTCCTCGCTGACCTCCAGCGCTCGCCGCCGAATGTTGACGCCGGCGTTGTTGACGAGGACGTCGATCTTCCCGAAGCGGGTGAGGGTCTCGTCGACCATCGCCTGAATGCTGGCAACCTGGGTGACGTCGAGCGGGACGACGTGGGTCTGCCGCCCGGTGCCGTCGGCGATCTCGCCGGCGACCTCCTTGGCGCGCCCGATCAGGTCTGGAACCTCGGTGATGACGACGTCGGCCCCGGCCTCGGCGAGCGCGGTCGCAACGGCGCGCCCGATGCCGCTGCCTGAGCCGGTGACGATGGCGACCTGGTCGTCCAGTCGGAACGTCGGAAATGGCATGGCAACTACCCCCTCCCTGTACGCTGTGCGGGTCTCGCAGCCGCCGGCTGAGGCGAGGTTCGGCACGATCACGCATCATGCGATCTCACAGCCACCGGCTAAGACAAGGTTCGGCCTGGCTTCACGGCCGTGACACGAAGCATTGCACCGTCACCCTGCCGGCGTACTGTATCACCGCGTGGCGCTTCCGGCAAGTCTTTGGCGAACCTGGCGACTCCCGCGTCTGTCCTCCCATTTGGACTCGTAGAGGTCAACGAAGATGGGGACGGTTGCGGGGGCGCAGGCCAGGCGCACAGGTTCGTAGTGCGCACTCGTAAGTGCGCTCCCGGGCGTCAGGGTCTCGACCACGCCGCGCCGGCGAGCCACTCCGGCGGCGATCACCGAACCGCCCCGCGAACGTGAGTGAGCCGTTCCCCGGCGGGCGGGAGCCGACCGCCCGCCGGGGAACGGCTCACTCACGTTCGCGGCTCGGATAGTCCGCGCTCCGAATCCATCCGCTCGTCCTGGACGACCCACGCGCTTGAGCGGTCGCCCGGCTCGGCGCCTGGGCATCGTCTGCGCAGCTCAGCATGACGGCGGGGGCGGGGGGATACGGGGCCCACC
>JACQGW010000404.1 GCA_016199325.1 Chloroflexota bacterium | reverse complement strand
TCGCGGCTCGGATAGTCCGCGCGCTGCGGCCTCCGCCCCTCCGCGTGCAGGTTTTCACCAGGCTTTGCGGCGCCGCTTCGAGCTATCCCGGTTCCCTGGTGTCCTCCTGCTTTCGCCAAACCCACTCGGCTTCGAGACCATCCGGGTCGCGGAAGAAGACGCTCAACTGGCGCCCGAAGTCCGTGATCGTCCCGTCGCTCGCGCCCAGACGCATGAGCCGCCGGCGAACCTCTTCGAACGCCGTCCGGCTCGCCGCGCTCAGGCCGAAGTGATCCAGGCGGCCGCGACCGAACATGGGTGTCTGCACGCTGGCCTGGGTATTCCCCGGCACTTGAAACACGTTGAGATACGTCGCCCCGCCGAGGGACAGGATCACCATCCGCTCGCCGGCGTGGCCGGCATGATTCGGGTTGTCGGAGACGACCTGAGCGTCGAATGCCTCCTGGTAGAACCGGATGAACCGGTCCATGCCCGCCGTCAAGATGGCGACGTGATTGATGCCGTCGATCAACGCGTCCATTCGATGACCTCGGTGATTGATTCCACGAAATCCAGCGCACGCCGGCGTTCAACGCCGGACTGAATGAGCGCCATTCCGCAAGCTCCGGTCCACGGCGGGTCAGCTCGAACGACAACGGGACAAATGGCGAAACGCGGTCGGCATCTTCGGCCTGAAGCCCTGTTCGTGACGCCCGGCGTGCGGGTCTGCTATAATGGCGCCAACTAGGCCGAAACGGGGTGCCCTCTCGGCCATTGACTGGTAGGCAGGTATGGCCCGTGTTCTGAGCCTCGTCGGCGCCAACCATAAGATCGCGCCGATTGCCGTTCGGGAGCGCCTGGCGGTTCCCAAAGCCCATCTGCCGGCGTTCCTTCGCAGCCTTCTCGCCCAGCCGGCCGTCCGTGAGGCGTTCGTCCTCTCGACCTGCAATCGCACCGAGATCTACACCCTCGGAGAGCATCCGGACGGCCCGGCCGCCGTCGAGGCTGTCTTGCGGGCGCAGACCGGTCAGCCGGCCGACCACCTCAGCCGGATGACGTATCAGAAGGCCGAGGCCGACTGCGTCCGCCATCTCTTCCAGGTCGCCGCCGGTCTCGACTCCATGATCCTCGGCGAAGTGCAGGTCCTGGGCCAGATCCGGGAGGGCTTCGGCGTCGCCGCCGGAGCCGGCGCCAGCGGCAAGATCCTCGGCTCGCTCGTCCGCCGAGCCATTCAGGTCGGCAAGCGGGCCCGCACGGAGACGGCCATCAGCGCCCAGGCGGCGTCGCTCAGCTACGCCGCCGTCGAGCTGGCCCGGCAGATCGTCGGCGATCTCACCCAGTCGCAGACGCTCGTCGTGGGGATGGGCGAGATGGGCAAGCTCGCCGCCCGAACCCTCGCCAGCCACGGCGTCCGCTCGGCCTTCTTCGCCAATCGCACTATCGAGCGCGCCCAGGCGCTCGCCGACCAGCTTGGCGGTCGGGCGATCCCGATGGGGGCGATTGCCGAGCACCTGCCGACCGTCGACATCGTCATCACGTCGACCGATGCGCCGGACGCCGTGATCACCCGGTCGCTGGTGGCGGCCACTCTGCCCGCTCGGCGCGGCCGTCCCCTGTTCCTCATCGACCTCGCCGTCCCCCGCGACGTCGAGCCGGGGGTCGGCCAGTTGGACGGCGTCTACGTCTACAACGTCGACGACCTGCACGCGGTCGTCGCCAACAACCTCGCCAAGCGCGCCCGCGAGGTCCAGCGGGTCGAGGCGATTGTCGAGGAGGAGGTCGCCCGGTTCATGACCTGGCGCCACACCCTGGTCGTCGAGCCGACCATCGCCGCGCTCCGGCAGCGCGCCGAGGAGATCCGCCGGGGAGAGATGGGACGCGTTCAGGGCCGGCTTCGGCACCTCACAGAAGCCGACTGGAACGCGATCGAATCGCTCACGCTCGGTATCGTCAACAAAATGCTCCATTCGCCAACGGTTCAGCTCAAGGAGGCCGCTTCGTCCAGCAAAGCCAACGGCTACGTCGAGGTGGTCGAAGCGCTCTTTAGCCTTCAGCCGGCGGCGTCTGGCGGTCAGCCACCAGCGGTCAGCGATCAGCCGTCGGCGGTTGGCGATGACGTCGAGCTTGAGCCGGAAGACGAAGCCGACGGCGTCCTGGCGGATCTGGTCGCGAAAGCCGACGGCTGACGGCTGACCGCTGACTGCTCAATGCTCGCTAGAAAGACAACCCATGGCTGAAAGCTTCCCGATTGCCACGCGCCAGAGCACGCTGGCCATGCGCCAGACGGTCTGGGTGCGTGACCGCTTGCAACAGGCGCATGCCGGCGCGGATTTCCCGCTGGTCACGTTGACCACGCTGGGCGACCGCGTGCGCGACGTGCCGCTCTCTCGGCTGGGCGACAAGGGCATCTTCATCAAAGAGCTCGAAGCGGCCTTGCTCGACGGGCGGGCGGCGCTCGCCGTCCACAGCCTGAAAGACCTGCCGAGCACGCTGGCGCCCGGCCTGGGAATCGGCGCCATCACCGCGCGTGAGGACCCCCGGGACGCACTCGTCTCCCGGACGGGCCTGCGGCTTCGCGAGCTGCCGGCGGGCGCTCGGGTCGGCACGTCGAGCCTGCGGCGCACGGCCCAGGTGCGCTCCCTGCGGCCGGATCTCGTCGCCGTCGACATCCGCGGCAACGTCGACACCCGCCTGCGCAAGGTGGACGCGGGCGACTACGACGCCATCGTCCTGGCGGCCGCCGGGCTCATCCGACTCGGCGTCGCCGACCGGATCGTCGAGTACCTCGATCCGAGCGACTTCCTGCCGGCGCCCGGCCAGGCGGCGCTCGCCGTCGAGATCCGCGAGGGCGATGCCAGGACGGCGGAGATCGTCGCCGCCGTCGACGACCGGGACGCCAGGCTCGCCGCCACTGCCGAACGGGCGCTCCTCGAACGGATCGAAGGCGGCTGCCAGGTGCCCGCCGGTGCCTACGCTCGCCTCGCCGGCGACCGGCTGTTCCTCGACGCGATGATCGCGCTGCCGGACGGCTCTCGCCTCGTACGCGCTCAGGAGAGCGGGCCGGCCGCCGCGGCCGCCGAGATCGGTCGGACCCTCGGCGACCGCCTGCTGGCGATGGGCGGCGCCGAGATCCTCCGGGCGATTCGAGCTCCCGCATGACCGACGCGGCGACCCGCAGCCCTCTGGCCGGCCGCCGGGTGCTGGTCACCCGTGCCCGTGAACAGGCCGGCGACCTTGTGCAGGTGCTCCGCCAGCGCGGCGCCGAGCCGGTCGAGTTCCCCGTCATCACCATCGAGCCGCCCGACGATCTCGCGCGCCTCGACCTGGCCCTCGCCGCGCTCGACCGGTACGACTGGGTCGTGTTCACAAGCGCCAACGGCGTCCGGTTCGTCTGCGACCGGCTGGCTGCCCTGGGTCGTGCGCCGGCTGAGATCGGACGTCGCCGGATCGCCGCGATCGGCCCGGCCACGGCGGCGACGCTTGTCCACTTCGGACTGCGGGCCGACCTCGTGCCGGACCGCTACATCGCCGAGGCGATCGCCGATGGATTGGGCGACGTGGCGGGTCGCAGCTTCCTGCTCCTGCGGGCGGACATCGCCCGTGAGGCGCTCGCCGAACGGCTGCGGGCCGGCGGTGGCGCCGTCGACGAGGTCACAGCCTACAGCACCCGCCTCGCCGCGCCGCTGGACGCCGGGGTGCCCGCCGCCCTCGCCGCCGGCCAGATCGACGTGGTCATGCTCACCAGCTCTTCGACGGTGCGCAATCTCGTCGAGCTGCTGGGGCGGCTCCAGGCCGAGCAGCCGCATGCACCGTGGGCCGGCATGCCCGCGGCCGAGCTGGTCGGGCGAGCCTTCGTCGGCTGTATCGGGCCGATCACCGCGGAGACGGCGCACGAGCTCGGCGTGCGCGTCGACGTCGTCGCCGCCGAGCACACGATTCCGGGTCTCCTCCAGGCGATCGAATCCAGCATGGGGCGGTGAGACGCCGTGCGTCATGCGTCAGCGGTCATGCGTCAACCGTTATGCGTCATGCGCCTCCGGGCGATTGAGAGCAGCGTGGGACGGTGAGACTCCTGGGGGCTCGAGGGTTCGAGGTTTGATGTGCCGTAGTTGCTTGCCTGGTGCCGAGTTGACGTGCCCCACCGCGGCACGGCGCACTCACGTGCGCACTACAAACGGGGGGCGAAGCCTTTACTGATTGCTGGGTGTCCGCGCTAGGACACAAAGGAGAGTGAGACGGTGAGTGCTGTTCGTCGCCACCAGGTAGCCGCCGATCCGCTCGCGGCGGGTTTCCCGACCGTTCGGCTGCGGCGTCTTCGCCGGACGGCTGTGCTGCGCGATCTCGTTCGCGAGACGATCCTCGACGTGCGGGACTTCATCTATCCGCTGTTCATCTGCCACGGCCAGGGCGTTCGGCGGCCGGTCGGCAGCATGCCGGGCGTCGACCAGATCTCGCCCGACCTCCTGCCGGCCGAGGCGGCCCAGATCGCCGCGCTCGGCATTCCGGCGGTCCTCCTCTTCGGCCTGCCGGCCACCAAGGACGAGGTTGGCTCGGAGGCGTACGCCGAGGACGGCATCGTCCAGCAGGCCGTTCGCGTCCTGAAGCGGCACACGCCCGATCTGATCGTCGTCACGGACGTCTGCCTCTGCGAGTACACCAGCCACGGCCACTGCGGCATCGTGCGCGACGGCGACGTCCAGAACGATGAGACGCTGGACCTGCTCGTTCGTAGCGCCCTGAGCCACGCGCGGGCCGGCGCCGACGTCGTCGCGCCGTCGGACATGATGGACGGCCGGGTCGGCGCGATCCGCCGGGCGCTCGACGAGCACGGCTACGGCCAGGTGCCGGTCATGGCATACTCGGCCAAGTTCGCCAGCGCCTTCTACGGTCCGTTCCGGGAGGCGGCCGAGTCCACGCCGCAGTTCGGCGACCGCCGCTCCTACCAGATGGACCCGCCGAACCGTCGTGAGGCGATCCGGGAGATCGCGCTGGACGTCGCCGAGGGCGCCGATCTGATCATGGTCAAGCCGGCGCTGGCCTACCTCGACCTCATCCGGGAGGCGCGCGACCGCTTCGATCTCCCGATCGTCGCCTACAACGTGAGTGGCGAGTACAGCATGATCAAGGCGGCGGCGGCCAACGGCTGGCTCGACGAGCGGCGGGTGGCGCTGGAAGTGCTCACCGGGATCAAGCGAGCGGGCGCCGATCTGATCATTACGTACTTTGCGAAAGACGCCGCCCGCTGGCTGGCGGAGGACAGGTAGGAGAGGCAGGAGCGATGGGTATTCAGCGGTCGGTCGAGCTCTTCCAAGAAGCGGTCAAGCTGCTGCCCGGCGGGGTCGACAGCCCGGTGCGGGCGTTCAAGGGCGTTGGTGGAACGCCCCGGTTCATCCAGCGCGGCGAGGGCGCCTACGTCTACGACGTCGACGGCAACCGATACGTCGACTTCCTGGCCAGTTGGGGGCCGCTCATCCTGGGCCACGCCCACCCCGCGGTGGCCGCCGCGCTCCATGCCGCCGTCGACCGGGGGACCAGCTATGGCGCGCCGACCGCGGCTGAGGTCGAGCTCGCCCGTCTGGTCGTCGACGCCTTCCCGTCGGTGGAGATGGTACGGTTCGTCAACAGCGGCACCGAGGCGACGATGTCGGCACTCCGACTGGCGCGGGCCGCAACCAGGCGGGAGAAGGTCGTCAAGTTCGCCGGCGGCTATCACGGCCACGCCGACATGCTGCTGAGCTCGGGCGGCTCCGGTATGCTGACCTTCGGCGAGCCGGAGAGCCCCGGCGTGCCGGCCGGCGCAGCCCGCACTACCCTGACGGCGCCGTACAACGACCTGGCCGCCGTCGAGTCGATCTTCGAGGCGAACCGCGGCGAGATCGCGGCGCTCATCGTCGAGCCTGTCGCCGGCAACATGGGCGTCATCCCACCGGCACCGAGCTTCCTCGCCGGCCTCCGCGACCTGACGCGACGGCACGGCGCCTTGCTCGTCTTCGACGAGGTGATCACCGGCTTCCGCATCGCGTACGGCGGCGCGCAGAGCCTCTACGGCGTGCTGCCGGACCTGACCTGCCTCGGGAAGATCGTCGGCGGTGGCCTGCCGGTCGGCGCCTATGCCGGGCCGAAGGCGCTGATGG
>JACQGW010000026.1 GCA_016199325.1 Chloroflexota bacterium | reverse complement strand
TCCGCTCAATCCGTTCCCCGAATCCGTTGACAGCTCGTCCCGGCCTGCCTACGGCACCTCGGCGCGCAGGGTGAACGGCGCTTCCAGGGTCGTCACCGGCGTTCGGGCGGCGACGACGACGACCGCGCGCTCGACGGTCGTTCCGACGCCGCGCACGAGCAGCTCGCCGCGGTTCTCGCCATCCAGCGGCAGGTCGACGACCTGGGTTTGCGCGCCGCCGGTGATCACGCGCACGCGGTAGCGCTGCGGGAGCCGGTTCTCGGTCCGGGCAAAGCCGCCGGCATCCCAGCCGGCGTTCGATTCGGCGTCGTCATGGAAGCCGATCTCGGGGATGTCAAGGTCGTCGATGGCGAGCCCGCTGTTGTTGACCCCCTCGTCCGTCACGTACTCGAAACGCAGGAGGATGCGCTGGCCGGCGTACGGCGTCAAGTCGATTCGGTCCTCCACCCATTCGGAGGTCTTGCCGCCCCCGCTCTTCCCCGTGTAGCCCGGCCCGAAGGCGTGCCCAAGCGGGTTGTCCCGGCTGCTGTGCCTGCCGGCGAGGATCTCCCAGGTCCTGCCGCCGTCGCGTGAGACCTCGACGTAGGCGTAGTCCCAATTCTCCTCGACATCGTACCAGAGCCAGAACGTGAGCGTCGCCCGGCTGACGCCCGAGAGATCCACGGCGCGCGTCAGGTGGGTATTCACGCTATCGCCGCGATTGCTCCACCAGAAAGCGCGGCCGCTCCGTGCGGTGGTCGGCAGCACGGGAACCGTCCGGGCACCCTCGAAACGGATACGCGCGTCGCCTGTGGGCAACCGCAGCTCGACGTACTCGGCGGCGAACTGGTGGACGCTGCCGGAGATCACGCCGCCGGCCGCCAGCGTCTGGCCGGCCCGGACCTTGACGCCGCCCCCTTGATAGCCGAAGCGCGGCAGGCCGGGATCGTTCAGGTAGTTGGCGACGACCCAGTCGTCGAAGACGTCCTGGAAGGTAGCCGTGTACCCCTTCTTCCTCAAGTAGGCGTTGACGCCGTCGATCCCGTCGAGCGGGTCGCTGTTCAGCTCCCGGAGGGCGTCGTAGCCGCCGTAGTGTTGCGCCAGGTAGTCGAAGAACAGGGTCGAGGCGCCGTAGTGGGGCGACGACAGCTTCAGGTCGTCGGGCCAGGCGTTGAGCTGCGTATCGGGTCGCGCCTGGAACGCCTGGACGAACGACGGCGAAAACCCGGCCAGCTTGGCGCCGACCTCGGCCATCCCTTCGGCGACCCACGCCTCCTCGCCTCGACGCATGTTCCAGTTGACGGCGTGCTGGAACTCGTGGGCGAGGACGGCGTCGAACCCCGGCGTGCCGGGCCGGAGGGCGCCGGCGTTGACGTAGATCATCTCGCGCTCATTGCTGTACGGATTGATGGCGCGCGGATACTCGTCGGCGACGCTGTAGTAGCCGGCTACGCCGGGGATGCGGGCGTTCAAGATCGTCAGGCGCGGGTCGCCGTCGACGCCGGGGGTCCACTCGGTGCCGAAATATCGGCGAATCGTCGGATACGTCTCGCGCTCGAACCGCTCGGCCGATCGGCGCAGATCGGCATCGACGATCTCGACGCCGTCCTGGACGTAGACGGCGATGTGATCCAGCTTCACGCGCAGCAACGCCGTCACCGTGAAGTGGACGAACGTCTCCATGTTGGTGACCCAGAACGTCTGCCGGTGGCCGACCTCGTACTCCGGCGCCGTCGTGCGGAGCACCCGGGGGATGGCCGTGGCGCGGCGCAGTCGTTCGGCAACCTCGTAGGGGTCCCGTGCCGGCGGGGTGGGCAGCTCGACCGACGTGGCCGGCCGGCCGATCGTCGCGGTCGAGGTCGCGGCAGCCGGAGCCGGCGACGCTGGAGCCGTGGGCGTTGGCGCCGGCGACCCGGGAGCCGTGGGCGTCGGCGCCGGTACGGAGGGCGGTGTGATGGAGCGAGTCGGGGCTATGGGAGGCGCCGGCGACTGGAGCGCGCCGGAGGTCGGGCTCGCGGTCGGCTCGACCTGGCAGGCGACAACGACGAGGACGAAAAGCAGAGCAACGTCACGCCACGCCGCCCGGACACAAAAGTGGCGAGGAGGGAATCGCCGAAGGACTGACCAGGCCACCAGGTATTCTCGGCAACGTCCTTGGCGATCTTGGCGTCTTGGCGGTTCGGCCGGTCCGGGAGCCACGCTGTTCAGCGGTTGACCTGCGAGACCTTGGCGCGCGCCTGAGGAAACCGGCCGGCCAACTGCGTGTACACCTGGGTCGTCGTGATGCTGACGTGGCCGAGCACCTCCTGCACCGAGCTGAGATCGGCACCCTCGGCCAGCATACGCGTGGCGCAGCTATGGCGCAAGGTGTGCGGGGTGATCGGCGACGTGATCCGGGCCGCCTTGGCATAGGTCTTGACGATCAGCCAGAAGCCCTGCCGCGTCAGCCGCTCGCCGCGGTGGTTGAGAAAGAGCGCCAGCTCTTTCGGGCCGCGCAGGAGCTGGAGGCGCGCGCCCCGCAGGTATTCGTCGAGGGCCTGCACCGATCGGATGTTCAGCGGGATGAGCCGCTCCCGATTCCCCTTGCCAACAC
>JACQGW010000402.1 GCA_016199325.1 Chloroflexota bacterium | reverse complement strand
GACCCCGACGGCGACGCCCATACCGGGCACACCGCTCCAGCACGTCGTCTGGCTCGAAGACGCCGCCAGCGTCCGCGCTCGCCTGACCCTGGTCGACAAGCACGGCATCGCCGGCATCGCGGTCTGGCGGCTCGGCCAGGAGGACCCCGCCGTCTGGCCCCTGATCCAGCGCTGGCGTGCGGAGGGGAACGCGTCCCGCTAAGTGCTTGACAAGGAGCCGCCAACCCGGTACACTGCGCCACACCGGTAGATTTTTTCGTAAAAATGATCGAGCTGTCAGAGGGTGGCTGGAGTGTCGACCGTGCTCCCCGAGCTGAGCGAACGCACCACGCAGCTTCATCGCCGATCGGTGGTGATCGACGCCCTCGACGTGAGTCGCTTCGGCGAGTCCCATTTCCGCAAGATGCAACAGGGGGGTATCACGGCGGCCATCGTGACCGTGATCATGCCCAGCCTGCACTTCCGCCAGGCGGTTGAAGGGGTTCGGGAGTTCGATCTGCTCGTCGAGCGGCACGCCGACCTCGTCATGCCCATCCGCTCGGTCGCAGACATTGCGACGGCCAAGGCGACCGGCAAGGTCGGCCTCATCTACGACTTTCAAAACGCCCTCCCCATCGAAGGCGATCTCCGCCTGATCACGGTCTTTCACAGTCTGGGCGTGCGCGTCATCCAGATCACGTACAACACGGCCAACTTTGTCGGGGACGGCTGTCTGGAGCCGCGCAACGGCGGTCTGACGGTGTTCGGACGGGCGGTCGTGCGCGAGATGAACCGAACCGGCATCCTCGTCGACCTCTCGCACGTCGGCGAACGGACCAGCCTGGACGCCGTCGACGCCTCGGCGCTGCCGGTCGCCATCACCCACTGTTGCGCGAGGACACTGGTCGACCACCCCCGCAACAAGTCCGACGAGGTGATCCGCGCCGTGGCCGCCCGCGGCGGCGTCATCGGCCTGACGTCGGTTTGCCACTTCGTCTGCGACTTCACGCACAAAGTGCCGCCGACGATCGAGCAGTATCTCCGACAGATCGACTACATCGCCAACCTCGTGGGTATCGACCACGTGGGCATCGGCATGGACTATACCGAGGGCCTCAGTCCCGACTTCGTCTACACGCCCACGTGGGGCGGCGTCCTGCCGGCAGCCGATACGACGTCTGTGAACCGGGACGTCTGGCCCCAGCCGTACGCCATCCCGGATAGCTCGCAGTTCGCGCTGGTCACCGAGGGCCTGCTGGCACGGGGCTATACCGAGGCCGATGTGCAGAAGATCCTGGGAGCAAACTGGGTTCGGCTGTTCCAAGAGACCTGGACGCCGTGATTGGAGTACGGAACGAAACCGCAAAGGCGCGGAGAACGCAGAGAAGATCGCAGAGAAACAGCGCTGTTCATCGTTTCTTTGCGTCGTCTCTGCGTCCTCTGTGCCTCTGCGGTTAGTTCTTTTGGGTGTTCCGATTGACCGTTCCACTGCGACCACGACTTGTCGTCTGAGGGGTCACGAGGCCGTATGCAAGCTGTCGAATCGCCGCCCACCCTGGTCCACCACATCGCGACGACGGTGACCGAGCGCATTCTGAGCGGCGACGAGGATTTCCGGCCGGGGGCGCGCCTGTACATCGCCAAGCTGTCGAAGATGCTCGGCACGAGTCCGACGCCGATCAAAGAGGCGTTGCGACAACTGCACGAGCAGCGTCTCGTCGTCATCACGCCCCGGCGCGGCGCGGTGGTCGCGTCGATGTCTGCCAAGGATTTCGAGGAGATCTTTCAGTTGCGCGCGCAGCTCGAGCTCGTCGCCGTCCGACTGGCTCCGGGCCGCTTCGACCGGTCGGTCCTCGACGACATTGGCAAGGTGATGGAGCACATGCGTAAGCTGGTCGCCGACGGCAATGTGATCGAGTATCAGCGCGTTGACCTGCGGTTTCACGCGCTCGTCGCGCGCCTGAGCGACAACTCGCGACTCATCGGCTTCTATGGCGAGCTGGCGGCGCAGTACCGGATCAAGCCCGCCTTCGTCCCCATGCGCGTCGCGGACATGCCGCCCAGTTGGGAGGAGCACGCGGCCATCTGGAAGGCGCTGGTCGCCGGCGATAGGCCCGGAGCCCATGACCACATCGCCCAGCATTATCGCTATGCATGGGCGCGCGCCGTGGCCCGCGCCCAGTTTGGCGGAGGCGAACAGCCATGACCAGCCCGGTTGCGGTAGCACGGCCGTGAAGCGATACCTCATCCGCCGATTGCTCTTTTTCGCCCCGGTGATCTTCCTGGTCACCGTGGTCACGTTCGCGATTACTCTCCTCCTGCCCGGCGATCCCGCGCTGGCGTATCTCGGCGAGGGGAATGTCCGTGACAAGGTGGCCTACGAGGCCATCCGGCAGGAGCTCGGCCTGGACCAGCCGGTCCCGGTCCAGTACGCCAAATGGCTGAGCCGGGCGCTGCGCGGCGACCTCGGCCGCTCGGTCCGAACACGCGAGCCGGCGCTGACCGGGCTCCTGGCTCGATTGCCGGTGACCGTACACTTGACGGCGATGGCGCTGGTGGTGGCGCTGCTCATTGGCGTACCGGCGGGGATCATCTCCGCCGTGCGGCCCAACTCGCGGGCCGACCTGGCCGGCACCCTCCTGGCGATGAGCGGCGTCGCCATCCCCAACTTCTGGCTCGGCATGCTGCTCATCTACGTCTTCGCCCTGTGGCTCAGGGTGCTGCCGCCCTCCGGCTACGTGCCGCCGGCCGAGGACCTCTGGCGGAGCATGCAATCCATGATACTCCCGTCGCTGGCGCTGGGAACGGCCATCGCGGCGGTGGTCATGCGCCAGACGCGCTCGGCCTTGATCGAGGTCCTCCAGCAGGAGTACGTGACGGTCGCCCGGGCCAAGGGACTGCCGGAGCGGACCGTCGTCAACCGGCACGCGCTCCAGAACGCGCTGATTCCGGTCGTCACCGTCGTCGGCCTCCAGATGGGACGGCTGTTCGGCGGCGCCGTCATCGTCGAGACCGTGTTTGCGCTGCCGGGCCTCGGGCGGCTCGCCGCCGACTCCGTGCTGTTCCGCGACTTCCCGATGCTCCAGGGGGTCGTGCTCATCCTGGCCCTGGCGGTGCTGCTGGCCAATCTTCTCACCGATGTCGTCTACGCCGTCCTCGATCCACGAATCAGGTACACGTGAGCGATGGGTCACACGTCATGCGTCATGCGTCATGCGTCATGCGTCATGCGTGACCGATGACGAGTGATGGGTGACGGATGCGACGGGTGGCGCGTGACGAGTGATGCATGACGTATGACGTATGACGTAATGACGTATGACGTAATGACGTAGGAGGCGTCCGTTGTTCGCCCAGTCTGTGCGACAGACGGCTGGCCTGATCGAGGCGGTCCGGCCGGGCCGGGCCGGGGCCGCTGCCTTCGTCGGTCGGGTTGTCCAGACGCGGGGAGCGGGTTTCGGCCTGGTGGTCCTGGCCGTGGTGTGCTTTGTCGCGCTCGCCGCCGATGTCGCCGCCCCGTACAACCCGAATCAGGTGGGGACGACCGAGATCCTCGCCGCGCCCAGCCTCGGCCACCCGCTGGGCGGCGACCAGTTGGGGCGCGACGTCCTGAGTCGGGTCATCCACGGCGCGCGCGTCTCTCTGCAGGCCGGCGTCGTCTCGGTGGGGATCAGCCTGTTCCTCGGCGTGTTCATCGGGCTGATCGCCGGCTACTACGGCGGCCTGGTCGACGACATCCTGATGCGCCTGATCGATACGCTCTGGTCCTTTCCCGCGCTCGTGCTGGCGCTGGCGATTGCCGCCAGTCTCGGCCCGGGCCTGACGAACGCCATGATCGCCATCGGTATCGTCTTTACGCCGACCTTCGCCCGTCTCGTCCGCGGGCAGACCCTTTCGGTCCGCGAGCGGGAGTTCGTCACGGCGGCCCGGGTGCTCGGCGCCCGGCCCTGGCGGATTATGCTCCGCCACATCTGGCCCAACGTGACGGCGCCCGTCGTCGTCCAGGCGTCGCTAATGGTAGCTATGGCGATCATCGTCGAAGCCTCGCTGAGCTTCCTGGGGCTCGGCGTGGAGCCACCGAACGCGAGCTGGGGGTCGATGCTCAAGACGGGCTACCAGTACATGGAGCAGGCGCCCTGGCTATCGTTCGCGCCGGGGGCCGCCATTTTCGTGACCGTGCTGGCCTTCAACCTCGTCGGAGACGGCTTGCGCCGTGCCCTCGACCCGCGCCTCTGGCAGCGCGGCGAGAGCTGACTCTGAAACTGGAGCACTGGATGTCGATAGCATCGTCCTCCCTTCGGGAACGCGCCGGCGAGCTCCATGCTCGTTCGATCGTGATCGACGCGCTCGACGTCAGCCGCTTCGACGAGGCGCATTTCCGCAAGATGCAGCAGGGCGGCATCACGGCGGCAAACGCCACCGTCGTGATGCCCGGTCGAGACTTCCGCCAGACCGTCGAAGGCATTCGGGATTTCGACCTCCTCGTCGAGCGCCACGGCAACCTGGTCATGCCCGTCCGATCGCTGCACGACGTCGCGGCGGCAAAAGCGACCGGCAGAGTCGGCCTCATCTATGGCCTGCAAAACGCCGTCGCCGTCGAGGGCGACCTCCGCCTGGTGAAGGTGCTCCACAGCCTGGGCGTGCGGATCATCCAACTGACGTATATGACGGCCAATGCCGTCGGCGACGGCTGCCTGGAGCCGCGCAACGGCGGCCTGACGGTTTTTGGCCGGGCCGTTGTCCGCGAGCTGAATCGGACAGGCATCCTGATCGACCTGTCGCACGTCGGCGAGCGCACCAGCCTCGACACCATCGCGACCTCAGAGACGCCGGCTGCCTTTACCCACGCCTGCGCCCGGCCGGTGGTCGACAATCCTCGGAACAAGTCCGACGAGGTGTTGCGTGCCCTGGCCGCGCGGGGCGGCGTCGTCGGGATCACGGCGGTCCCCAACTACGTCTGCGATTTCAGTGCCGGCGTCGTCCCGACGCTCGATCACTATCTTCGCCAGGTCGACTACGTCGTGAATCTCGTCGGCGCTGACCACGTCGGCATCGGCATGGACTACACCGACGGCCACGGACCGAACTTCTCGCATACGCCTGCGTGGGGCGGCACGCAGGCGCAGGCGGATCGCAGACCGATCGGCCGGGCAGTCTGGCCGATGCCGTACGCCCTGCCGGACAGCTCGCGGCTGGCCGAGGTCACCGAAGGGCTGCTGGCGCGCGGGTACACCGAAGAGGATGTCCGGCGGATCCTCGGCGAGAACTGGCTTCGGCTGCTGCGGCAGGTCTGGCACGCGTGAGCGATCCCAGACCGGTCGAGCATGGAGCGCCCCTGGCACCATCGAATCCATGATCAGAGAAAAAGGAGGAAGAGAGATGGAAGCAGAGAAGATCGCGTCCAAGCGCCGGGTGAGCCGCCGAGACTTCCTCACGCTGACGGGAGCGGCCGTGGTTCCGCTTCTGGCGGCCTGTGCGACGGCGGCGCCGAGTCCCGCAGCGGCGCCCACGGCGGCGCCGAAAGCCGCCGCCCCGACGGCGGCGGCAGCCGCGCCCGCCCCGACGGCCGCCCAGCCCGCCAAGCCGACCGCGACGGTCCCGGCGGCCGCCGCTGCAACGGCGGCTCCGACGAAGCCGGCCGTCGCCATCAAGCGTGGCGGCACGCTGGTGCAGGCGACCGCCTGGACGTACCCCTCGCTCGACCCGATCATGACGACCGTGGCGCGCCTCCCAGCCCACATGGCCATCTCCAATAGCCTGGTGAACCTCGAGCTGGTCGACCCGAAGACCTGGGAGCACAAGGTGGTGGGCGATCTGGCGGAATCCTGGGAGCAGCCCGATCCGACGACGATCGTCTTCAAGCTGAAGAAGGGCGTCACCTTCCACGACGGCAGCGACTTCGACGCCGAGGTGGCGAAGTGGAACCTGCTGCGCGCCCGTGACCACGCGAAGTCGCAGCTCAAGACGCAGCTCACGGTGCTGGCGTCGGCGGAAGCGCTCGACAAGAGCACGCTGCGGCTCAAGCTGAAGACCCCCAACCCGGCCTTCCTGCGCAGCCTGGCCTTTGAGAACGGTGCCAAGGTCCAGATGTCCTCGAAGGTGGCGCTGGAGAAGCTGGGCGACGACGGCTTTGCTCGCAGTCCGGTCGGCACTGGCCCGTTCAAGTTCAAGCAGTGGATCACCGACGACCGCGTCATCCTGGAGCGCAACCCGAACTACCACGTGACGGGCGCCGACGGCAAGGCGCTGCCCTATCTGGACGGGCTGGTCTTCCGGTACGTGCCCGACCCGGCGGTGGCGCTGGTGGACATGCGGGCTGGCTCGGCGCACATCCTAGATCGGGTGCCGGCGAAAGACTTCGCCACGATCAAGAACGACCCGAACCTGGCGGTCTGGGAGATGCCCTGGGCCGGCCAGGGGTACTTCTGGGTCGGTTTCAACACCAAGAAGCCGCCCTTCGACAACGTCCGCCTGCGCCAGGCGGCGGTCCAGGCGATCGATCGCGTCGGGATGGCTAAGGCGCTGGGCTTTGGCATCGGCATCCCCCACTACTATCCGCACTGGGCGCCCGGCTCGCTGGGCTACGACGAGAGCATCACGAAGAACGACTACAACCCCGCCAAAGTGAAGGAGCTGCTCAAGGAGGCAGGCTTCCCCGACGGCATCTCGACTGACCTCAAGATCATCGGCCGCGAGCCCGACAACACCATCGGCGAGTTCGCCCAGCAGATGTGGACGGCGGTCGGCATCAAGACGAAGCTGGTCGCCCAGGAGCGGGTCGGCTGGATCGACTCGCTCAAGAACGGCGATTTCCAGGCTGCGTTCTGGGGAGGCACCTTCGACGTCGTCGTCGACCCCGACGTGTTGAAGCGGCGGGTTGTCTGCGAGGGCGCGGCCAACTGGTCACAGTTCTGCGATAAGGACATCGACCGGTTGATGGACGAGGCCGGCCAGGCCCTGGACCCGAAGAAGCGGCATGAGCTCTACCGCGACGTCATCCGCATCATTCAGGAAAAAGCGTATCTGGGCAGCGGGATCAACATGCAGTACATCTGGGCGCTTCGCAAGGAGCTCCAGGGGATCACGGCCAGCTTCCAGGTTCCGGACTTCAGCGCCGCCTGGATCAAGTGACGGGCCGGCATGGGTCAAACCGCTGAGGTCGTCATTATCGGCGGTGGCTGCGCCGGCGCCAGCACCGCCTACCACCTCGCCAGACGCGGGGTCACGGGTGTCGTGCTGCTGGAAAAGGGCGCGCTGGCGTCCGGCTCGACGGGCAAGTCCAGCGGGATCGTTCGCCAGCACTACTCGCACGAGGCGACGGCGACGATGGTGTACCGCGCGCTGCAGATGTTCCACCACTGGCGGGACATTATCGGCGGCGAGTGCGGCTTCACCAGGTGCGGGTATCTATTCCCCGTGGGGGAGCTCGACGTGGAGGCGCTCTATCAGAACGTCGAGCTCCAGCGGTCCATCGGGATCAACACCAGCGTCGTCTCGCCCGACGACATTCGCACCATCTGCCCGCAGATGTTCGTCGAAGACGTGGCCGCCGCCGCCTACGAGCCCGACGCCGGCTATGCCGATCCGGCGGGGACGACCATGGCGCTGGCCGCTCGAGCCAGGGAGTTGGGGGCAACCATCCTCCAGCAAACGCCGGTCACCGGCATCGCCGTCGAGCACAGCCGCATCGCCGCCGTCGAGACGCCGAAGGGCACCATCTCGACGCGCATCGTCGTCAACGCCGCCGGCGCCTGGGCCGGCCGGATCGGCCGGATGGTCGGCGTCGAGATCCCGATCGACCCCCAGCGCCACCAGGTCATCACGCTGCATCGCCCGCACGAGTTCATCGGCCTTCACCCGATCTGCAACGACTCGATCCAGGTGGCCTACTTTCGGCCGGAGGGCCCGCGCCTCTCGCTCGCCAGCTCGAGTGCCGTAGAGGAGGGAACGGCCGCCAACCCCGACGGCTACAACCAGAGCGCCGACCCCGAAGCCGTCGCACGCTACTCGGAGCTGGCGATCCACCGCTTCCCGGCGATGGCCGACGCCGTCTTTCGTGGCGGCTGGTCGGGCATCTACCCGGTGACGCCGGATGGGCAGTTCATTCTCGATCAACCCGCCGAAGGCCCGACAGGCTTCTATCTGGCCTGCGGCCTCGGCGGCCACGGCTTCAAGCACACGCCGGTGATCGGCGAGATCATCGCCGACATGATCCTCGCCGGTCGCTGCTCGTGGGTGGACAACACGATCTTTCGACTGAGCCGGTTCCGTGAAGGGAAACCGATCACGTCCCGCTATCTGTACCGGAGCGCCGGGGTCGTCTCCGACAACGTAGCGGTCGGCGATCGCCGATAGATCGGGTTTCTGGTCTGTCGCCTCGGGTTTCTGGTTTGTCGTTTCTGGTTTCTAGTTCGGAAGGAGACAACCACAAACCAGAAACCACAAACCAGAAACCCGATTTCTGCCCGATTTCTGCCCGATTTCTGATGGAGGTGATTGGTGAATCTGAGCGACCTACAGATGGCCGTTATCGACGGCGACGCCAAGAAAGCGGAGGCGCTGACGCGCGCGGCGCTGGGGGCGAACCTGCCGCCCATGGAGATCATCGGCGTGGCGCTCGTGCCGGCGATGCACGAGGTTGGCGAGCGGTTCAAGCGCGAGCAGTGCTTCGTCCCCGAGATGCTGCTCTCTGCCCGTGCCATGAAGACGGCGCTGGCGCTGATCAAGCCGTTGCTGGTCACGAGTGAGGTACAGGGCGGCCCGCGCGCGGTCATCGGGACTGTTCGGGGGGACCTGCACGACATCGGCAAGAACCTGGTGGGGATGATGCTGGAGGGCGCCGGCTTCGAGGTGACCGACCTCGGGTCCAACGTGCCGCCCGAGCAGTTCGTCCGCGCCGTCGCCGAGACCGGCGCCGAAGTCGTCGGCCTCTCGGCGCTCCTGTCGACGACCATGATGAGCATCCCTGCGACCATCGAGGCGCTGCGGCAGGCGGGGCTGCGCGACCACGTGGTCGTGCTGATCGGCGGCGCGCCGGTGACGTCGCAGTTCGCCCGGCACGTCGGCGCCGACGGCTATGCCCGCAACGCAGCGCGCGCCGTCGACGTGGCCCAGGAGCTTCTCCGCTCGCTGGCCGCTCCCGCCCAGGCGGCGAGCAAGTAAGCGGTCGGCAGTCGGCGGTCGGCAGTCAGCCCCCGGTCGGCTCGACAGTGTCGGGCTGGCCGGATATTCGTTCGGCCGATGGCTGACCGCAGATCGCTGACCGCAGATCGCTGACCGCAGATCGCTGACTGCCGACCGCCGACCGCTGACCGCTAACTTCGAGGAGAGTGAACCATGACCATGACGAACCGCGAGCGGATGCTGGCGATCCTGGCGAAGAAGAGCCCGGATCGGATTCCGTGGGTGCCGCGCCTCCAGATCTGGTACAACGCCCGTCTGAAAGAGGGCAATATGCCGGAGCGGTTCCGCGGCATGACGCTGCGGGAGATAGAGCGCGCTCTCCGGGTCGGGACCCCGGCGCGCGACGGCAAGGTCTTCAAGGAACGGCACGAGGGGCTGGAGGTCGTCGTCCGCCGGGAGGGCGGCGAGGAGACGACCGAGTTCGTGACCCCCTGCGGGACGGCGGTCTTGCGGACGGCCGTCGCGGAGAGCCTCGCCGGCTACGTCGACGAGGGGCTCGACGTCGGCTTCCCGATCCAGACGGAGAAAGACTACGACGTCTGGGAGTACGTCGTCGAGCACACCTACTACGACCCGACCTACGAGGTGTTTCTCGCCTACGACGCGTCCATCGGCGACGAGGGGCTGCCGCTCGTCCCGACCGGCGACGTTCCGTTCCACCACTTCTGCCGACACCTGGCCGGCTACAACCAGGCGTACTTCGAGCTGTACGACCGGACCGAGCGGGTCGAGCGGCTGCTGCGGGTGATGGAGGATGTCGAGCGCGAGCGGCTCTGGCCGGTCGTCGCCCAGTCGCCGGCCAGGCTGATCCGCCACGGCTCACACTTCGACTCGCAGATGACGCCGCCCCACCTGTTCGAGCGGTACATCAAGCCGTACTACCAGGACTTCTCGAAGATCCTCCACGCCCACGACAAGGTGCTCACCTTCCACGCTGACAACGACTCGCGCCTCATCCTGCAACTGACGAAGGACTCCGGCTTCGACATGGGGGAGTGCTTCGCGACGGCGCCGCTGGTGAACTGCACCCTGGAGGAGGCGCGCGCCGTCTGGGGGACCGACGTGATCATCTTCGGCGGCGTCCCCTCGACCATCCTGGAGCCGACGTTCCCGGAGGAGGAGTTCGAGGAGTACATGTTGAACTTGTTCCGGACCATCGCCCCCGGCGACGCCTTCATCCTGGGCGTGGCTGACAACACGATGCCGGATGCCCTGATCGAGCGCATCGAGCGGATCTCCGACCTGGTCGAAGAGCACGGGAACTACCCGATCCGAGTGCCGGCGACGGCGGCAACGGCGTAGACGAGCGCCGTCAAGTGTCCAGGACGATACCACCATCTCGGGAGGCCCCATGCTTGCGTCGCCCGTCGCCGCCGACCAGCTCGACTCCGTCTTCTCGCTCGTGCGCGAGGGCGTTGCGAGCGGCGACTTCCCATCGGCCGTCTTTGCCGTCGCCGACCGCCACGCGGTGATCCGCTGCGAGGCGTTCGGTCCGGCCGACGGCTCCTCCACCGTCACGCCCGACTCGATCTACTTGCTCGCCTCGATCACCAAGCCGATGGTCGCCACCGCCATGATGCGGCTGGTCGAGCGCGGCACGATCCTCCTCCACGAGCCGGTCGCCGGCTTCTGGCCGGCGTTCGCCGCCAACGGCAAAGAGCAGGTCGCCCTCTGGCACCTGCTCACCCACACCTCCGGCCTGGACGAGAAACCCCAGCCGCTGCCCGATCTTGCCCAGGCGGCGGCGCTGACGACGGCCGACCTCCACGCCGAGCAGGCGGCACGGGCGGCGGCGAGCGGTCTGAACTTCGCCCCCGGCACGCGCTTTACCTACTGCAACGCCAGCTTTCGGGTCATGGCCGAGCTGATCCAGCGGCTGACCGGCCGGTCGTACCTCGACTATCTTCGCGCTGAGGTGCTGGAGCCGCTGGGCATGGCCGACACCACCTTCAGTCCATCGCCGGACCAGCAGCAGCGCGTCCTCCCCGTCGTCGGGTTCCCTTCGCCCGCGCATTTCGACCTGTTCATCCGGAGCGCATCGCCGGCCGGCGGCATATTCAGCACCGCCGCCGACCTCATCGCCTTTGGCCGGGCCTTCCTGCATGGCGGAACGTACCGGGGCTACCGCCTGCTGGCGCCGGCGACCGTCGCTAAGATGACGCGCGTCCACTTCCGGGACCGGGCCGAGTTCACGCCCGGCCAGCCGGAGGCGGTCGCGGTGGGGCTCGGCTGGTTCTTCGACGCCGATCGGGAGCTGCTGCCGGACGCAGCCTTCCGCCACGCCGGCGCGAGCGGCACCCGACTCGTCGTGGATCCGGCCAACGACCTCGTCGCCGTCTTCCTGACCAACCGCTGGGGCATGGACACCCGCCGCCGCGACCGCATCTTCAACGCCCTGTACGGGGCGCTGTAGTCGGCGGTCGGCGGTCGGCGGTCGGCGGTCGGCGGTCGGCGGTCGAGAGTCGGCAGTCGGCAGTCGAGGGTCGGCAGTCGAGAGTCGAGGGTTGGCAGTCGAAAGTCGAGAGACAACCGCTGACTGCCGACTGCCGACCGCCGAGCGGGAGAGGGGCGCCCACAGGACGGGGTGAGGGCTGGTTCCTTCTGGTGCGTGGCGTGGGACGATGATCGATGCTACAATTCGCGTCAGAATGATCATCACAACCGCCATCACAACGGAGGGCCGAATGGCTAGTCGCATGGTTCGCACGACAGTGGCGATTCCCGCCGACCTGCTGGAAGCGGCCGACAGGATGGTCCGTGACGGGCAGGTCCGCAGCCGGAACGAGCTAGTCGCCGCAGCGCTTCGCCGTGAGCTGGCTGCTCGTGAGCGAGCAGCTATCGACGCCGCCTTTGCCGCGATGGCAGAAGATCCTGCGTATCAGGCGGAGGCACGAGCGATTGCCGCTGAATTCGCCGTCTCCGATTGGGACGCGTTCCGGCGGGCCGAAACTGTGCCATGAGGCGGGGAGAGGTCTACGACGCGCGCTTGGATCCGACGATAGGTCCCGAGCAGGCCGGCGTACGCCCGGTCGTGATCGTCAGCCGCGATGCCATCAACGTCCAGCAAGCGCGTCAGAGCAGATGATCCGGATCACTTCGGCCTCGGCTGGACCAGCCTGGTTCTGCTCGGCATCCGGCGGATTCAGGCGATGGCGCTCACGAAGCGCCTCCAGGCGCCGAGCCAGGGACGGCCCGGTGAGCTCCATCCGGCGGACTTCTTCGAGCTCTGCCAGAATGGTCGTCGGCAGGTGACCGAGGAAGATCTGCTGAAAGATGCCGATGCGCTGAAGCTCGTCCGGATCCTCAACCGACTGCTCCCGCAGAGCCCTGAGATGTCGCGAGAGGTAGCGCCTCAGGCGAGTATCCGACACCGGCCGGCGACCTCGACCGAGTCTGGTTGCCGCCTCCCGACGCATCGCCTCATAGGCCACCATTACCCGCCGGTTCGTATCCGCCGGCAGCGCCTGGCGAGGCGTACCTGGCTCGCACTCCATCGCGGCGATCAGTTGGCCCGGCGTAATGGGCCGCGGCGACAGATCCGCCCCCACCGTGTAGGCGGCGGCACGCTCGCCATGCTTGAACAACGCAACTGTCTCGCCCGGCTGCGGTGCATCCAGCGGAGACCGAACGCCGGCCTCGATTCCAGGAGCTCCGAGCGGCAACTGCACGTCGCGCAGGCCGGGAAACGCGCTCTGAAAGTCGATCAGCGCCTGGAACTCCCCGGTAGGCGCCCGAACCGGGAGCGCGGAACGAATACCGTCCGGCAGGTCGGCGACAGTCCTCCAGAGCTCCGGATCCTCCTGCTGGATCTTCTGTAACAGGGCGACACCGCGTTGGAATGCGGACACCTCGTCCAGGACGTCGTCCTGATCGGGGAGGCGCTTCTGCTCGTAGATCCGGTACATCGCGCCGGGGTTCAGGCGCTCGGACTCGCTGAGCAAACGGGCGTCCAGGCCGATGAAATCGTGCAGGTCAAAAGCCTCACCGGAGAGGAAGGTGGTAGCCGTCCGGCCGATGGGGACGCGGCCTTCGTCGAGAGCCGCTCGGAAGTTGCGATTGCTCCGGATGACGACCTGCAACGTCGATCGGAACGCCGCAACGCTGGATTCGAACCGCTTGAAGAGCAGATGGCGGATGAGCGCGGCGACCCGGTTGCGGGCGCGTATCAGGTCCCGATACTCCTCTTTTCGCCTGGTCTCCCGCCGCAGGTAATCGACCGCGAGATACCGAGCGCCCCGATGGTGGGCCAGGGCACGCTGGATATCCGCGAACCTGCCGGCTTTGGCGTAGACCTTATCCAGTCGGTAGAACACGTTGTGGAGCAGCGGCTCCGGGAAACGGACCCGTTGCCCGTTGATCTCGACGTCGTCGCCGTACAGCTCTCGGATGTCCTTCCGGCGGCGCCGAATGAAGACCGGGTTCAGTACCTGTTCGATCGTCGCGTACGGTTCGGCCGGCTGCTGGGGCGCGGGCGGCGGAGCAATACGCCGGGCGCCCGGCTTTCGAGCTGCCAGCGCTGGTAGTCCTGCTGCCAGTTCTCGACCTCGATGCGGTACTCGTACCAGCGCTGGACGGCCCGGAAGTAGTCGCGGAGATGGATGGGCTCCAGGTCGAGCCCGTGCTCCAGGTCGTCCAGAAAGAGCCGGAGCTGGTGGTAGATGTCGGCCGGGCCGAGGTTCTGGGGCGTCGCGCTCAGGAGCACGACCTTGTGCTCGCCATTCCAGAGATAGCTGGAGAGCGCAGCATACCGGCGGGTGTTCGGATGGCGGAAATTGTGGACCTCGTCGACCAGCACGACGCCGCGATTGGGATACTGCCTCGTCAGGTCGATCCCCGGCTCGCCGACCCCGTCCTCGACGTACTCGCCGGTCTGCTCGTCGAAGCGAGCTGCCGGGGGCGACACGATGGCGGACATCGAGACGACCTCGGCGCCGAGCCCGAACCGCTCGTTGACAACCTCCCACATCGGCTTGAGGCCCGCCGGACAGATGATCAGCGGGTGGCGGCCGGGCGGCTCGCCGAACTGGAGCTGCCGGACGAGCTCGGCGCCAATGTACGTTTTTCCAAGCCCGACGACGTCGCCGACGTAGCAGCCGCCGTGCTGGTCGACCATCCGAAGCGCTCGGCGAACCGCGTCGAGCTGGAAATTGGCGAGGTCGGGGACCCCGCGTCGCTTCGGCTCGAGCTCGGGCGCGCCCAGCTCATCACGGTAGAGCTCGTAGAGGGCTTTGAGGTAGACGTGATACGGCGGCGTCCTGGCCAGCGCCCACGATCGCCGGAGCTCGACGACGACGTCGTGAGTGACGTCGACCGAGTCTGCCCAGAGATCCTCGAACCATCGCTTGAGCTCGGCCATCTCGGCGTCGCCGGTCACCCGGACGTTCAGCTCGGTGTTGCCGGTGAAGCCGGCCAGGGTGAAGTTGGACGAGCCGACGATCGCGCTCCCGGGCTCGGCGTGGTCCCGATACCAGCAGAGGTACGCTTTGGCGTGGAGCATGCCCCGAGGATAGGTGCGAATCTCGATCTGGCCGCTCGCAACCAGGTCGCACAGCCGCCGGATGCCCGTTTCCTCCTCGTCCGTTTGAGGCAAGCGCGCGACGCCCTCGGTGATCGCCTGCACCGCCTGCTGGCCGATCTGCTGGCGCGCGGTTCGCCGGATGAGACCGTCCGTATCGAGCCGCGCTCGCAACGCAACGGCCTGCTGCACCCCCCGCGCGATCTCCTCCAGCGTGTGCCGGTCGGTTCGGCCGACGAGGATGCGGACCTGTTCGAGCCGGGCGAGCTCTTCGGCGACGGCGTTGAAGCCGGAGATGAAGAGATAGCCGACGGCGACGTCGGCGCGATGGGCGCTGCCCAGCATCTGCTTGAGCCGCTCCAGCAGGGTGGGGCTCGTCGTCGCGTGGAGGATGTTCATGATTCGACCTCCGGCGGGGCTACTGGTTTGTCAGAGCTGCTGGGTGCGCGACGGACCGCTCCCTCACGGTCGCGGGGGGGGTGCGGGTAGCCCCCCGCGCGATCTCCTCCAGCGTGTGCCGGGCGGTTCGGCCGACGAGGATGCGGACCTGTTCGAGCCGGGCGAGCTCTTCGGCGACGGCGTTGAAGCCGGAGATGACGCGGTCGCCGACGGCGACGTCG
>JACQGW010000401.1 GCA_016199325.1 Chloroflexota bacterium | reverse complement strand
TCCGAGCCGCGACCGTGAGGGAGCGGTCCCGGCACCAGCATCTCCGAGGCTGGCAAAAGCGGGAGAGGCGAAACAGGGAGGACAGTGGCCCGTTTTTCCTGGGAACGGCGGCATGCCGGTGGCTCCCGGCCCCACCGGTGCTCGACCGGTTCAGGCTCGGGCTGGCGGCCCAGCCCGGGGACCGCTCCCTTACGGTCGCGGCTCGGATCAGGGACCGCTCCCTTACGGTCGCGGCTCGGATGGCGGGGGCGTCCATCAGTTCCTACGAGTTCCTACGAGTCCAGTCGCGGCAAGGGCGCCCTGCCAATGGGGCGCCCTTGGGGCCAGGGGGTAGCGAGAGGTCGATCAGGCGGTCCGCCGGACCTCTCGCATTGCTTCCTGCATCCCCCGCATCGGCTCCTCCCGGCTGGGCCGGAGCATCTTGTAGAAGAGGGTCAGGACCAGGATCGTCGGCGGCCATTGGCCGACAAAGAGTGCCCAGGCACGCCGGCCCGTCAGGAAGAGGTACGCCGAGACGAAGATGGAGCCGATCGCAAACAGCCAGTAGAACTGCGACGGAACGGTCTCGAAGAACCCAAACGTCGGCTGGGTCATCCGCTCGACGGTCTGCTCTGTCGTTCGCGGCTGCACGTTGCCACCTCCTTCATCCATCTACGATCATCTACGATGTCTCTCACGAAGTCTCTGCACCGGGTTGCTCCGGCCAGAGTGCGCCGGACCATGTTGTGCATGCGACATGCCAACGGCATCGGACGCACAACACCGAGCAAGACCAACCGCAGAGGCACAGAGGACGCAGAGAACGGGGTTTGGGGACAATCCTCCCTCGAACTAGAAACCAGAAACCACAAACCAGAAACCCGTCAGGAAACCACAAACCAGAAACCCGCTAGTTGAGCCACCAGAAGGCGGCCTCGCCCAGATAGGCCACGCCGATGTACTTGATCGAGTTGCCGATGGCAACGGCCATCCAGAACCGCCGAATGGGGTAATTGACGGAGCCGGCCAGGATGCCCACGGCGTCAAAGACCGGATTGGGGATCATCGCCAGCACCAGGATGGCGAAGAATCCGTAGCGATCGAGCCGGTCTCGAAGCCAGATCCACCAGTGAGGCGGTTTCCGCCCGCCGAGCATGGCGCCGCCCGCCCGTCCGGCGATGTAGCCGGTGAGCTCGCCGACGGCGTTGCCGAGCCCGGCGGCCATTCCCACCAGGATCGGATCCCACAGGGCACCCGCTGCCAGGATCGTCGCCTGGCCCGGCGCCGGGAAGAAGACGCTGGCGCCGGAGAGGATCATCACCAGGAAGACGCCGGGGTAGCCCAGCGCCGCCAGATGGGTCGGCCGCGTCCCGCTCCGCCACAGGTAGACGCCTACGACCACCAGGAGAGCCAGGACAACGACAGCGCCCGCCACCCACCGTCCGACCTGCGGATCGATCCTGCTCACCGGAAGCTGCTCCCACTTGTTCTCTTGCCGCACGATCGCGCGCTCCCCCTCAGGCCTTTTCGATGGTCGCAGTGAGGCTGAACGATTCCAGCCGGTCCCGGTAGAGCTCGGCGAGCTCGAGCGGACAGACGATGACGAGGGCGATGCCGTTGTGATGCGCGTCCAGCATGATCTCGATGGCTCGCTCCGTCGTCAGGCCCGGGATCGACTTCAACAGCGCGTAGACGACGTGATCCATCGTGTTCACGTCGTCGTTGTGCAGCAAGACGTTATAGGGCGGCAGGATCGCGGCCCGATCGCGGAGCCGCGGCTCGACGTTCGGGCGTGTCGTGCGCTCAGTCATTCGTCCCAACCCTCGCCAACATCTCCCTCACCTGGTGCTCGGCCAGCCGCATGAAGCTGCCGCGCGCCTCGACGACCATCCGCCCGTCGGCTCGCCGGATCTCGCCCTCGGCCTCCATCAGCGGACCACGCCAGCGGACAAGCCGTCCGCGAACGTGGAGGGGCTCGCCGAGCGGCGCTTCGGCGCGGTAGCGCACTTCCATGCGACCGGTCCGGACCCACTGGCCGGCCAGATAGGCGCAGCGGCTGAGCGTTTCGTCCAGAATGGCGAACAGGATGCCGCCATGCACACAGCCCGGATACCCTTCATGGCCCGGCCCGCCGGCGAACTCTGCTCGAACGCCATCCGGCTCCGAATAGAAGTCGACGTGCAAGCCAAACGGATTGCCGTGGCCGCAGACGAAGCAGCGATCGTAGCTGAGCTGCCGTTCAGCCACGGATCGCGCCAGGCGCCAGGATAGCCAGTCGCTCGAAGAAGTCGGGAAACGTCTTGGCAACGCAGCCGGGGTTGCGAATGGCGATGCCCGGTGCCCGCAGGCCGAGGATGGCGAAGCTCATCGCCATCCGGTGGTCGTCGTAGGTCTCGACCGTCCCGGGCCGGACCGGCGACGGATAGACCGTCAGCCCGTCGGCGCGCTCGTCGGCGCGGACGCCGAGGCGCCGCAGCTCGGCGACGAGCGCGGCGATCCGGTCGGTCTCCTTGTGGCGGACGTGGCCGACGTTCCGGATCGTCACGGGCTCGGCGGCCAGCGGCGCGATGGCCGCCAGGGTCTGGGCGGTGTCGGAGAGGGCGTTCATGTCGGCGTCGACGCCGCCGAGCGTCGCCGGGCCCTGGACCTCGACGAAGTCGGCGCCACGGCTGACCCGGCAGCCCATCCGGGCGAGGACGTCGACGAAGCCGAGATCGCCCTGCGCCGAGCCGCCGCCGAGATGCTCGACGCGCACCCGTCCACCCGTGAGGGCAGCGGCGGCGAAGAAGTAAGAGGCGGCTGAGGCGTCCGGCTCGACGTCGTAGTCGCGGGCCCGGTAGCGCTGGCCGGCCGCGACGCGAAAACGGCGGTAGCCGTCGTTCTCGAAATGCGCGCCGAAGGCGGCCATGCTCGCCGCCGTCAGGTCGATGTACGGCTTGGAGACGAGGTCGCCGCGCACGGTCAGGGCCACGTCGTGCGCGGCGAGCGGCGCAACCATCAGGATGGCGCTGAAGAACTGGCTGCTGACGGTGCCGTCCATCTCGGCGCTGCCGCCTCGAAGGCCGGCGGCGCTGACCTCCACCGGTGGGCAGCCGTTGCCGCGCACCGACCGAGCCCGGGCACCCAGCGCCTGAAGCCCCTCCAGGAGCGGCTGGACCGGCCGCTCGCGCATCCGCTCGACGCCGTCGAGCGTGTACCGGCCGCGGCCGAGCGTGAGCACAGCGATGAGGAACCGCGCCGCCGTTCCCGAGTTGCCGACGAACAGGTCCGCCTGGTCGGCCGGAATGGCGCCGCCGGCGCCCTCGACGACGTAGGTGGCAGCGGCCTCGTCGGCCTGGACGGCGACGCCGAGCCGGTCGAGCGCCCCGGCCATGTAGCGGGTGTCGTCGCTGAAGAGGGCCCGGCGGATCGTCGACCGGCCGTCGGCGAGTGCGGCGAGCAGGAGCGCCCGGTTCGTATAGCTCTTCGAGCCCGGGAGCTCGACCGTGGCGTCGACCGGCCGCGCGACCGGCGCGATGGCGAGGACGTCGTTGGCTGGCAGAGCAAGCTCCTTTGGTGTTTGACGCGTATTATAGCATGGAGAGCTGTCAAGACGGCACTACCAGCGGATTTGACGGTTTCAAAAGGGCGGACTATACTGGTTCCGTTTGGATAGACCGCTATCTGTATCCAATATCCCGCTCGACCGCTTGGCGTCAGGAGTTACAATGGTCGAAGTGTCCGCGACCCGCCCGCCCGCATCATCCAACCGCGTCGATCCCATCAGATTCGAGGTCATCCGGAACGCGCTGCACGCCGCCACCGAAGAGATGTCGATGGCGCTCCAGCGTTCCGCCTTTTCCACGAACATCAAGACCCGCCTCGACTTCTCATCGGCCTTTCTCGACCGCGACTTCCGGATGGTCGCGCAGTCGTTCTCCCAGCCCAGCCATCTGACGTCGCTCAAGGGCATCGTTCCCCACGCCGTCCGCGAGTACGGGCCGGAGAACTTCTATCCCGGCGATTGCGTCGTCGTCAACGACCCGCATCGCTGGGCCGGCCACCTCAACGACATCACCTTCATTTCGCCCTTCTACTACCACGACCAGCTCGAAGGCTACGTCGCCAACGTCGCCCACCACGTCGACGTCGGCGGCGGCGCGCCCGCCTCCATCGGCGCCTTCACCGAGGTCTACCAGGAGGGCTTCAACCTTCCCGTCGTCAAGCTCGTCGAGCGCGGCGAGATCGTCCAGGACATCTTCAAGCTGACGATCGCCAACATCCGCTCGAAGAAGGAAACCGCCGGAGACTTCCGCGCCCAGATCGCCGCCAACATGACGGGCGTCCGCCGCCTGGCCGCGATCTTCGACCGCTTCGGCGTCGAGACGGTCACGTTCTACATCGACCACCTGCTCGACTACACCGAGCGACGGGTTCGCCACGAGATCGCGACGAAGCTGCCCCGGGGAACCTTCCGCGCCGACGGCTACATCGACTCCGACGGCATCACCGGCGAGCCGGTCCACCTCGTCTGTGCCATCACGGTCCACGACGACCGGATCGCCTTCGACTTTACCGGGACTGACCCGCAGCGCCGGGCGCCGATGAACTCGACGCCGATGCAGACGTTCGCCACCTGCACGTTCCTGCTCAAGTGCCTGATCGACCAGGACATCACCGTCAACGATGGGCTCTACCGCTGCATCGAGTGGTACGCGCCGAAGGGATCGGCCCTCTACTGCGTCCACCCGGGGCCGGTCGTCGGCGGCTGGGAGGTCTCGATGCGCCTGGCCGATGTGATGTTCAAGGCCCTTTCGGGCGCGATCCCGGAGCGGCTGCCGGCCGGCTCGAAGGCGATGATCTGCCACTCCGGCTTCGGCGGCGCCGACCCCCGCACGGGCGAGTACTACTGCTTCCTGGAGACGCTCGCCGGCGGCTACGGCGGGCGCTTCGGCAAAGACGGACCCGACGCCGTCCAGACCCACCTGCAGAACACCCAGAACGCTCCCGTCGAGGAGACGGAGATCGGCTATCCCGTCCACATCCTCCAGTACGGGCTCGTCCCGGACTCCGAGGGGGCCGGCAAGTGGCGCGGCGGCCTGGGCCTCCTCCGGGATTACCAGTTCTACGACCACGATCCCGTCTTTACCATCCTGGCCGACCGCGAGCGCTGGGGCCCCTGGGGGCTCCACGGCGGCGAGGCCGGCCAGAAGGCGTATTATGTGCTGAACCCCGGCACCGTTACCGAACGGACCGTCGGCTCGAAGGTGACCGTCCAGATGACGCCCGCCGACGTCATGCGCATGCAGACCTGTGGCGGCGGCGGCTACGGCAGGGCCGTCGGGCGCGACCCCGCGCTGGTCGTCGAGGACGTCCGCAACGAGATGGTCAGCCTTGAACGGGCCCGGACGGTCTACGGCGTTGCCATTGACCCCACCACCTGGAGCTACGATCCCGAGGAAACGGCGCGCCTGCGCGCGGCACGGACCGACTGAGGAGACGAACCGCCAGGACGCCAAGAACGCCAAGAACGAGGTTTCTGGTTTGTGGTTGTTTCCTTCCCAACCAGAAACCACAAACCAGAAACCAGAAACCCGATTCCCTAAACCCCGTAAGGAGAGATGGATGACTACAGATTCGCGCACCTATCGACTCGGCGTCGACATCGGGGGCACCTTTACCGACGCCATGCTGATCGACGAGCAGACCGGCGAGATTCGGATCGGCAAAGTCCCCTCCACGCCCCGTGATCCCTCGATCGGGTTCCTGAACGCGACCGAGCGCATGCTCCGGACGGCGCAGGTCGCGCCCGAAGCGATCTCCTACGTCGTCCATGGCACGACGGTCGCGACGAACGCCATCATCGAGGGCAAGGGCGCCAGGACCGGCTTCATCACGACGCAGGGGTTCCGGGACATCCTCGAAATCCAGCGCCAGATCCGGCCGGTGCTCTACGACGTCATGTTCGACAAGCCGAAGCCGCTGGTCCCCCGCTACCTCGCCCATCAGGTGCCGGAGCGACTCGACGCCTTCGGCAACGTCCTCCGCCCGCTCGATGAGGAGGCCGTGCGGCAGGCGGCGCGCAAGCTCAAGGCCGAGAACGTCGAAGCCATCGCCGTCTGTTTCCTCCACAGCTACGTCAACGGCGCCCACGAGCGGCGGGCCGCCGAGATCATCCTCGAGGAGTTCCCCGAGGTCGTCCTTTCGGTCTCCTCGGAGGTCGCCCCCGAGTTCCGCGAGTACTTCCGGGCGTCGACGACCGTCATCAACGCCTCGGTCCGGCCCGTCGTCAAGCGGTATCTGGAGTCGATTGGAGCCAGGCTGCGGGCGCAGGGCCTGCGGGCGGAGCTGCTCGTCATGCAGTCGAGCGGCGGCGTCCTGACCTTCGCCACCGCCTCTGAGAAGCCCGTCTTCATGGTCGAGTCCGGCCCGGCGGCCGGCGTCATCGCCTCGACCTATCTGGGCGGTATTCTCGGGAACAAGGACGTCATCTCCTTCGACATGGGCGGCACCACCGCCAAGGTCGGGCTCATTCAGAACGGCCAGCCGCGGATCACCAAGGACTACGAAGTGGGCGCGACAGCCAAGGCCGGCGGCGGCGCCGGGCGCGGCTCCGGCTATCCCATCCGCACCCCGGTCATCGACCTCGTCGAGATCGGCGCCGGCGGCGGCTCTATCGCCTGGGTCGATCCGGGCGGCGTGCTGCGCGTCGGACCGCATTCGGCCGGGGCCGAGCCCGGTCCGGTGTGCTACGGCCAGGGCGGCACCGAGCCGACCATCACCGATGCCAATCTGGTGCTGGGGCGCCTCGACCCGCGGTACTTCCTCGGCGGAGAGATGTCCCTCGACGTCGACGCTGCCCGCCGGGCCATCGAGGAGAAATGCGCCAGGCCGCTCGGCCTCGACGTGCTCGCGGCCGCCAACGGCATCATCGAGATCGCCAACGCGGCGATGATCAACGCCCTCCGGCTCATCTCGGTCCAGCGCGGCTACGACCCGCGGGAGTTCGTCCTCGTCGGCTTCGGCGGCGCCGGACCGGTCCACGCCAACCGCCTGGCCGCCGAGATGTCGATCCCGCGGACGATCATCCCGCCGGCGCCGGGCATCTTCAGCGCGATGGGCCTGCTGGTGACCGACCTGAAGCACGACTACTCGGTCACGCGGATCCGGCGAACGGACAAGCTCGACTATCCCGAGCTGACCCGGTCCTATGACGACATGATGGCGCAGGGTCGGGCGATGCTGGAGCGGGAAGAGGTGCCGGCGGCCGAGATGAGCTTCCATCGGCAGGTGGACATGCGCTACGTCGGCCAGTCCTACGAGCTGACCATCCCGGTGCCGGCCGGCGAGCTGAGCGCCGAGAGCATCGCCCGCGTCGTCGAACAGTTCCACCGGGAGCACGACCGGGCCTACGGCTACGCGGCGCCGGCTGAGCCGACCGAGTTCGTCAACCTGCGGCTGACGGCGATGGGGAACATCAACAAGCCGACGCTGCGGGAGATCCCACCGGCCGGGCCGGAGGGGGCGGCGCCGGCGCTCCACGACCGGCGGCCGGTGTACTTCGCCGAGGCCGACGGGTTCGTCGACTGCCCGATCTACCTGCGGTACAAGCTCGGGAGCGGCGCCGTCGTCGAAGGACCGGCCATCGTCGAGGAGATGGACTCGACAACCGTCCTCCACCCCGGCTTCCGGGCGACGGCCGACCGATACGGCAATCTCCTGATCACACCGAACAACAAGAACAGCTAGAGCGGGGGGCGGGGGTCAGGGGCCAG
>JACQGW010000403.1 GCA_016199325.1 Chloroflexota bacterium | reverse complement strand
TGCGTCATGCGTCATTACGTCATTACGTCATTACGTCATGCGGGGTGGATGGCGGGTGACGAGTGACGGATGACGCATGACGGGTGACGAGTGACGAATGACGGGTGACGTCACGTCTGGGGCGCGTTCGGCCCGGGCACGGGAGGCTCCGGATTCGGCTCCGGCGAGGGCGGGAATGGCGGCAGTGGGTGCGGATTGGGATCCGGCCCGGGGCTCGGCGGCTCGATCGTCCGGTCAGTCCGGTTGCTCGACGGCATGGTATCGCTCCAGTTGGTCATCTCTGGAAACCGCCGGCAGAACGCGTGCCGCAGGCTCACGCGGGCGGGAAGTGCTGGGCAACCCTGGTCGTGAGCTGCTCCAGGTCGAACGGCTTCTCGATGAAATCGGTGCAGCCGGCCTGCCGCGCTTCAGTGCGCTCCTCCGGACGGCTGTTGGCCGTCAGCGCCAGCACCGGGATATGGCGGGTCGCCGGATCCGCCTTCAGCGTGCGGGTCGCCTCCATGCCGCCCACCTCCGGCATCCGCATATCCATCAGGATCAGGTCGGGCTGGGTACGACGCGCGAGATCGACGGCCTCCCGTCCGTTCTCCGCGACGATCGTCCGGCATCCCAGCTCCTCTTCGAGCACCTGGCGAATGAGATCGCGAGTCTCGGCGTGGTCATCGGCGACGAGCACGGTTCTTGACATCGGTTTCCCCTCATGCACCTTCGATAGCGAAGACCGGCCGTCCAGCCTCAAGCAAGCCGCGGACCACGCCGCTCGAAGCCTCCGCGGACAGGTTGCAGGCGCCGACCGGCGGTGCTAAAGTACATCCGTTCAGTCCACCATCGCAGGTATAGGAGGCCGCCGTGGCCCAGTCCGAACACGAACCCAGCGCGATCTCGCCGGCCCTCCGGGCGCGGCTCTCACCTGGCGTCCGCATCGGCGCCGAATGGAACGCCCATCGCAACGCGCTGATGCCCCATCAGCCACCCCGGCTGGACGGGCCGATTCAGCACACGACGCTCAGCCTGATCGCCCGCCGCTATCCGGCCGGCGCCACCGGCCTGGGCTACACGGCCGGTCGGGTCGGCGAGACGCACCTGACCCCCAGCCAGGCGAAGGAAGGCGGCGTGCGCATGCTCGGCCCCGGCGCCGCGCCGCTCGCCCGGCAGTAGGCTACCGGGTTTGTAGTTTCTGGTTTCTGGTTGGGAGAGAGAACCAGAAACCAGAAACCACGAGCCCTACCCGACGCCGAGCGCGTCGTGGACTTTGCCAAGGAGCGTGAGGGGGCTGAACGGCTTGCTGAAGTAGTCATCTGCACCGGCGGCGAGGCCCCGTTGGCGATCCTGGGGATGGCCCCGGGCGGTCAGCATGATGACCATCGTCGAGCGGGTGTCGGGATTCGCCTTGATCTGGCGGCACACCTCGAAGCCATCCGGGCCGGGCATCATGACGTCCAGGAGCACCAGCGCCGGGTGCTCGCGCTCGACCAACGCCAGCGCCTCTTTGCCGTTGCTCGCCTCGATGATGCGGTACTGGTCGTTCTCCAGCGTGACGCGGACCAGGGTGCGGACGGACGGCTCGTCGTCGACGATCAAGACGGTCTTCACGACGTATCTCCCCGAAACTCGAAAAGTACGGGTGCCAGGCGTGCGGGTCGCGTGAACACGTGTCCCAAGACAACTGTACTCTCCCGGTTCGGGGCTTGTCAATTCGCGGAGAGCGCATACAGAGGTGATGACAGTGGCGCAGTGGCTTTCGCTCGAACAGCTCGCAGCCTACCTGGGCGTCGACGAGGATCGCGCCCGGGCGCTGCTCCACGCCGCGCGGATTCGCCCGCCGGCGCCTGGCCGGCAGGTCTATCTCGAGGACGCTCAGCTCGCTGCGCTGGATCGGGCGGCGAAGGCGGCGGGCGAGCAATGACGCCCGGCCGAACAGGAACGCGCTGCCAGACCGCGGTGCCGCCCGGGACGGTAGTGTGCGAAGTATTGCGGAAACACGCCGGGCAGCCCTGCGTTGTCATGCTGAGC
>JACQGW010000400.1 GCA_016199325.1 Chloroflexota bacterium | reverse complement strand
CTCCTGCCGCGACGGATGACGACACGGGCCGACCTCGGGCGGTGGTTGACCGAGACGCAGCGCCGCAACGAACGCAGCAAGCAATCGCACGCCAAGCGGCGGCGTGACAGGGAGCGTCGTCTAGCCTGCTGCTCCACCAGCACAACATAATAACCGTCGTTGTAGTACTAACTGCCTACATTCATGTCACCCGCACGGCCGTTGCGTTGCCTGTTGACAAACGGTGGGGTGGCCGGTATACTCTCGCATAATGTATAAAGTATGCGTCCGGCCGACCGCGCGCTGAGTGGGACCGATGAACGTCGCCGTCCATCGCACTGCCGCCGACGTGGCCTTCGAGACGCTCCGTCGCTGGATCCAGGACGGAACGCTCGCGCCCGGCCATCGCCTGCTCCACGACGACCTTGCCCGCGACCTGGGCATGAGCCGCATCCCCGTGCGAGAGGCCATCCGCCGGCTGGAGGGCGAGGGCTGGGTGGTCATCACCCCGCATCGCGGCGCCGTCGTCGCCTCGTTCTCCGTCGAAGACGTGACCGACCTCTTTGACATCCGGATCAGCCTGGAGGGCCTGGCGACCCGACTCGCCGCCGGTCGGATCTCGGCGGAGGCCCTTCAGCGCCTGCACGACCTGCATGCTGAGCTGGAGCGCCAGGTGGCCGAGGACGACATCGTCGCCGCCGAAGCCATCGACGCCGCCTTTCATCGCTTGCTCTACGCCACGTCGGGCCGGCCGCGGCTCTGCCACCTCATCGCCAGCATCTGGGAGCTGGTCGCCCGCTATCGGCTCATGAGCTACGCGCTGCCGCTCCACCGCGAGCTGACCATCCGCACCCATTACGCGCTCTTCGGCCATCTGGAGCGCCACGACGCCGCCAGCGCCGAGCGCGCTATCATAGAGGCGCTGACCGAAAGCCGCGACCGACTCATCGGCGAAGTCGAGCGGCGACTCGCCTGCCAGCAGTCAGCAGTCAGCGGTCAGCCGTCGGCAGTCGATAGTCGGCAGCCGAGGGACTGAATTGCTCGCTTCACGCGCTCCGCGCTCCGCGCTCCGAGCGAGAGCAGCTTGCACAGGGATTGACCAAACGACCAACCGACATTCCTGGCGTCTTTCTTGGCAATCTTGGCGTCTTAGCGGTTCGTTGTCTCTCGGAGCCGCTCTGATGGCTGACCGCTGATTGCTGAACCCACGTGAGCACAGGAGGGAAACCGTGACCCTGATCATTTCGAGCGACGAATTGCGCGAGCTTCTGACCATGGAGGACGACATCGCCGCGCTGGAGCGCGCGCACGTCGAGTTCTCCCGCGGCCAGGTGCTCATGCCCGTGCGCAGCCGCCTGGCCTACCCGGAGCGTCGGGGCGGCCTGGGGATGATGCCGGCCATCCTCAAAGACACCGATACCATGGGCATCAAAGTCCAGTGCTCGTTCCAGGACAACCCGGCCAGCGGGCTCCCCCTGATCATGGGGCTCGTCCTGCTGTACGACCCGCACACCGGTGAGCCGCTCGCCGTCATGGACTCGGCGTACATCACGGCCGTTCGGACGGCGGCCGCCTCGGCCATGGCGACGAAGTACCTGGCGCGCCCGGATGCCCACGTCCTCGCCATTCTTGGCGCCGGCCTTCAGGGTCGGACGCATCTGTGGGCGATGAAGACGGTCCGCCCGGTCGAGCGCGTCCAGGTCTACTCCCGGACGCGGGAATCGTGCGAGCGCTACAAGGCCGAGATGGAAGCGAAGCATGGCCTGGCCGTCGCCATCTGCGACACGCCCGAGCAGGCCGTCCGTGGTGCCGACCTGATCTGCACGACGAGCGTCTCCAGGACCCCCATTGTCGAGGGGAAGTGGGTCCAGCCGGGCGCTCACATCAATGGCGTCGGCTCCTACTCGCTCGACACGCGCGAGATCGACAGCGATGCGGTGGCGATGGCGAAAGTCGTCGTGGACTCGAGGGACGCCGTCCTGAAGGAGTGCGGCGACATCATGATCCCGGTCCAGGAGGGCCGGATCACCATTGATCACCTCGTCGGCGAGATCGGCGAGGTCATCGCGGGCGCCAAGCCCGGCCGGACGAGCGCCGAGGAGGTCACGATCTACAAGTCGCTTGGCGTCGGCATTCAGGACGTGGCCACGGCCCACATGGTCTACCACAAGGCGCTCAAGCTGGGCATGGGCACGCAGATCCGCATGTAGCCCGCCTTCCGACTCGCTCCCAAGAAGAGATCCTGGCAGGTTCAGGCCAGGTCCGTCCATACTCGCCGTTCGGCCGCCCCGGTGGGGCTGCCGACGAGAAAGGGCAAGCCGATGAGGGACCCGAATACTGGCACGCGCCCGGCTGCTGCCTATCCGCCGCTGTACGATCCGGCGTTCGAGCACGACGCCTGCGGGGTCGGCTTCGTCGCCGACCTCGCCGGGCGGCCCGACCACGCCATCCTGACCCGGGCGCTGACAGCCGTCGCCAACCTGACCCACCGCGGCGCCGTCGCCGCCGACGCCAGGACCGGCGATGGCGCAGGCGTGCTGACCCAGATCCCCCGCCGGCTGCTGGCGGAGGAGATCGGGCGACTGGAGCTGCCGTCGGCGCCGGAGCCCGATCTCGCGGTGGGGATGGTCTTCCTCTCGGCCGACCCGGCGCGGGGCGAGCCGTATCGGGCCTGGCTCGAAGAGGGCATCGCCCGGGCGGGGCTGCGCCTCCTCGGCTGGCGGACGGTCCCGGTCGATCCCTCCTCGATCGGCGCGCAGGCCCGCCGGACGCAGCCGCGAATCGAGCAGGTGCTCGTCGCCCGCCCGGCAGGGCTTGGCGACGACGAGTACGAGCGGCAGTTGCTGCTGGCCCGGCGGCACGCCGAGCGGCGGGCTGAGGTGGCCGGTGTCGCCGACTGCTACGTCGCCTCCCTTTCGTCCCGGACCATCGTATACAAGGGCTTGCTGGAGGCGTCGCAGCTGCGGGCCTTCTATCGCGACCTGACCGACCCGCGCTATGCGACGGCGCTGGCCATCTTCCACCAGCGGTACAGCACGAACACATTTCCCAACTGGTTCCTGGCCCAGCCGTTTCGGCTGCTCGCCCACAACGGCGAGATCAACACGCTCCAGGGTAACCGCACCTGGATGCAAGCCCGCGAGCCCGACCTGGCGGCGACCTGCTGGGGCGAGCGCATCGCCGAGCTTCTGCCGGTCGTCTGGCCGGCGGGCAGCGATTCGGCCAGCCTCGACAACGCGCTGGAGCTGCTGGCCCGGTCGGGGCGGGACGTGCTCCACTCCCTGATGATGCTCGTGCCCGAGGCCTGGGAGCGCGTGCCGGACCTGGCCGAGCGGCGCGCCTTCGGCGCCTATCACGCCTGCCTCACCGAGCCGTGGGACGGCCCGGCCGCGCTTGCATTCTCCGACGGCACCCTCGTCGCCGCCGCGCTCGACCGCAACGGCCTGCGCCCGGCCCGCTACACAGTCACGGCCGGAGGGCTCGTCGTCATGGCGTCGGAGGTCGGCGTCCTGGATCTGGAGGACGAAGTCGTGGTCGAGCGCGGCCGGCTGGGCCCCGGCCAGATCCTGGCAGTGGACACCGCCGGGCACCGCCTGCTGCGGGACGACGAAGCCCGCGCCGAAGTCGTGGCCCATCGCCCCTACGCCCGGTGGCTGGCGTCGAACCTGGCGACGGGCGAGCCGATGGCGCCCTGGCCGCCGTCGGATGCGAGCCCCGCCAATGCGCTGCCCGACTCGCCCGTCCATCTTCAGCTTGCCTTCGGCTACACCGCCGAAGACGTCCGCATGGTGATCGACGCGATGGGCTGTGAGGGGAAGGAGCCGACCTACTCGATGGGCGACGACACGCCGCTCGCCGTCCTGTCGCGCAAGCCGCGGCTGCTCGCCCACTACTTCAAGCAGCGGTTCGCCCAGGTCACCAACCCGCCCATCGACCCCCTCCGCGAGACGCTCGTGATGTCCCTCGACGCCTTCCTCGGCCGCCGCGGAAGCCTGCTGGAGGAGACGCCGGAGCACGCCCGCCTTCTCCATCTGGAGCGGCCACTGCTGACGCCGGCCCAGCTCGACGCCATTTGGAGCCGCCCCGAGCCGTGGCTCCGCTCGGCGACCATCGCGACGGTCTTCGACGCCGCGGCAGGCCCGATGGGGTTGGCGCCCGCCCTCGATGAGATCTGCGCCGAGGCCGAGCGGGCCGTTCGGGACGGCGCTGCCATCCTGATCCTCTCCGATCGGACCATCTCGGCCGACCGGGCGGCGGTGCCCTCGCTCCTGGCTGTGAGCGCCGTCCACCACCACCTGATCCGCAGTGGCCTGCGGCTGCGGGCCGACCTGGTCGTTGAAACCGGCGGCGATTGGGACGTCCATCAGTTCGCCCTGCTGATCGGCTACGGGGCGAGCGCCTTCTGTCCGTATCTGGCGCTCAGCCTGGCGGCCGGGCTGGCCGGCAACCGCGGGAACGAGCCGCCGACGGCCGCTGAAGCCGTGCGGCGCTATGTCAAGGCGGTCGACGACGGCGTCCTGAAGATCTGCTCGAAGATGGGGATCTCGACGCTGGCCGGCTACCGCGGCGCCCAGATCTTCGAGGCGGTCGGCATCGGCCGGGCGGTCGTCGACCGCTATTTCCCCGGCACGCCGTCGCGCGTCGGCGGCGTCGACCTCCGGCCGCTGGCGACCGACGTCCTCTGGCGGCACGCCCAGGCGTTCGGCGATGTCCGGCCGTCCCGGCTGCCGGATTTCGGCTTCTACCGATTCCGCAAGGAGGGCGAGGACCACGGCTTCAGCCCGACGGTGGTCCGCCTGATCCACCAGGCGACGAGGTCCGGCCAGTACGAGGACTACCTGCGCTATCGGATCACGGTCGAATCCCGCGAGCCGGCGGCGCTGCGCGACCTGATGGCGGTTCGCGACCGGACGCCGGTGCCGCTCGACGAGGTCGAGCCCGTCGAGTCCATCCGGCAGCGGTTCGTCACCGCGGCGATGTCGCTGGGTGCCCTCTCGCCGGAGGCCCACCGGACGCTCGCCATCGCCATGAATCGGATCGGCGGCCGGAGCAACACCGGCGAGGGGGGCGAGGACCCCGAGTGGTACCGGCCGGAGCCGAACGGCGACTCGGCCGCCAGCAAGATCAAGCAGGTCGCCTCGGCGCGCTTCGGCGTGACGCCGGAGTATCTGGCCCGGGCAGAGGAGCTGGAGATCAAGATCGCCCAGGGCTCGAAGCCGGGCGAGGGCGGCCAGCTCCCCGCCCACAAGGTGACCGAGTTTATCGCGCGGTTGCGCCACACGATCCCGGGCGTGCCGCTGATCTCGCCGCCGCCGCACCACGACATCTACAGCATCGAGGACCTGGCCCAACTCATCGGCGACCTCAAGGAGGCGAACCCCCGGGCGCGTATCGGGGTCAAGCTCGTCTCCGAGAGCGGGGTCGGCACGATTGCGGCCGGCGTCGCCAAGGCCTACGCCGACTACATCCACATCGGCGGCCACGACGGCGGGACCGGAGCCTCGCCGCTCAGCTCCATCAAGGGCGCCGGCTGTCCCTGGGAGATCGGCCTGGCGGAGACGCAGCAGGTCCTCGTCCTGAACGGCCTGCGCGGGCGCGTCCGGCTGCGGGTCGACGGCGGCCTGAAGTCGGGCCAGGACGTCGTGGTCGCGGCGATGCTGGGGGCCGACGAGTTCGGCTTCGGCACCGCGGCCATCGTCGCGCTGGGCTGTGACATGGCCCGCCAGTGCCACCTGAACACCTGCCCGGCCGGCATCGCCACCCAGCGCGAGGACCTCCGTGCCAAATATGCCGGTACGCCCGAGCGCGCCATCCACTTCCTGAACCACGTCGCCCAGGAGGTGCGCGAGATCCTGGCGGCGATCGGCTTCCGCCGGCTGGAGGAGATCGTCGGCCGGGTCGACCTGCTCACGCAGGTGGCGCTCGACCCCGAGCGCCATCCCAAAGGCGCCACCCTCGACCTCTCGGCGCTGCTCGCCGACCCCGACCCGACCGGCGAGCGGCCGCGCCGCTGTGTGCAGCCGCGGAACAGCCGGCCGCCCCGCAGCGCCGAGTCGATCTCCGAGGAGATCCTCGAGCTGGCAGCGCCGGCCGTCGAGCGCGGCGAGCCCGTGCGCGCCGCGCTCGCCATCCGCAACTGCCATCGGACCGTCGGCGCCCGTCTGGCCGGCGAGATCGTCCGGCGGCACGGCCCGGCCGGCCTGCCCGCCGGGACGATCCATCTGACCTTCCGCGGTGCCGCCGGCCAGAGCTTCGGCGCCTTCCTCACCCGTGGCATCACGCTTGAGCTGGCCGGCGAGGCGAATGATTACGTGGGCAAGGGAATGGGCGGCGGCGAGATCGTCGTGCGCGCGCCCGGCGAGGACGGGGCACGCAGCGTGGAACAGGGAGTCGAGAACAGCGCGTGTGCCGCCGATCGGTCCGGCCGTTCCTGCCGGGCGGCTCAACGGCGCGCGGACGTGCTGGCCGGGAACACCATCCTGTACGGGGCGACGGGTGGGAGGCTCTTCCTGGCCGGGCGGTGCGGCGAGCGATTCGCCGTCCGGAACAGCGGCGCCGTCGCCGTCGTCGAAGGAACCGGCGACCACGCCTGTGAGTACATGACGGGCGGGACCGTCGTGGTCCTGGGTGAGACGGGCCGGAACTTCGGCGCCGGCATGACGGCCGGCGTCGCCTACGTCTTCGACGAGCGCGGCGCGCTCCCGAGCCGGCTGAACCAGGGAACGGTTCGCCTGGCCCGCATCACCGACCCGGCCGACGCCGCCGGCCTGGCCCTGCTCGTCCGCGAGCACCTGGCGAAGACGGGCAGCCCGCGGGCAGCGGCGCTCCTGGACCATTGGGAGGCCGTCCTGCCGCTGTTCTGGAAAGTCGTCCCCCAGCCACAGATCGACATTCCCGCCGAGCGGCCGGCCGCTGCCCGCGCCGGGGAGTCCTCTGCGCCGTCACGGGCAGCGAGCGGTCGCGCGGGGGCTTGACAAGCAACTCTCCATGGTGTACAGTGGTTTCACCATGGTAAACCGCGTTTCGCATACCGAAACGGAGCGCGATCGGAGCAGCTACGACGTCGCGGTCCTCGGCAAGGCGCTGGACCTCCTCGAAGCCCTGGTCGGCAGCAATGAGCTTGGGCTGAGTGAGCTCTGCCTCCGAACGGACGTCAACAAGACGTCGGCCTTCCGCGTCCTCAGCACGCTGGAAAGCCGGGGCTACGTTGCCAAGCATCCGGAGACCCGCAAATACCGGCCGGGGCCAAAACTCGTCGCCCTGAGCAGTGCACTGGTGTCCGGGCTGAACCTGGTCCAGTGTGCCCGGCCGGTCCTTCAAGCACTGCAAGCCGAGTTTGGCGAAACCGTCAATCTCGGCATCCTCTCAGACGGTCACGTCCTCTACGTCGATATGCTCGAAAGTCGCCATGGACTGCGAACGGCGGCGAGGGTCGGCAGTCGCGACGCCCTGCACGCGACGGCTCTGGGCAAAGCCATGCTGGCATTCCTCCCAACCGATAGGGCAAACCGATTGCTGGCGAGCCTGAGCCTGACGGCGATCACGCCGCGGACGATCACGTCGCTCGATGCACTGGAGCGGGAGCTGGCGCTCGCACGCCAGCGGGGCTATGCGATCGACGACCAGGAGAACGAGACCGGTGCTCGCTGCGTTGGGGTGCCGATCCTCGACAGCGCCCGCCGGCCGGGCGCTGCCATCAGCGTTTCGGGCCCGGCCTGGCGATTGGCAGACGATCTCGTCGGCCTCATTGGTGCGCGCCTGATCGACGCGGCGAGCGAGATCGAGCGGGCGATGGGGTATCGAACTGCTGGGACGGGCAGCAGATGTTGAGCCCCGCAGAGAAGGCGTAATCGGTTGGGCGCTGGGTGCTGGTGGGAATTGGCTCCTCACACCCAACACCGAACACCCAGCACCAGAAAGGATGTGTCGTCATGCGTCTGGCAACCCTTGGCTTCCTGCACGAGACCAATACCTTCTCGCTCGTCCCTGCCGACTTCTCGAACTTCGAAGTGAGTGGCATCCTGCGCGGTGAGGCGATCGCTCGGGAGTACAGGGATTCGCAGGCAACCTTCGCCGGCTACTTCGAAGCGGCGGAGAAGCTCGGCTTCGAGATCGTGCCGCTCGCCTATTTCCACACCGGCCCCATCGGCATGATTACCAAGGATGCCTTCGACCGCATCGCCGACGAGCTCATCCAGTTGCTTAAGCAGCACGGGCCATGGGATGGCATCCTGCTGTTCCTGCACGGGGCCGCCGTCTCCGAGGAGTATCACGACGCCGAGGGCGAAGTCGCCGCGCGCGTGCGGGCCCTCGTCGGGCCGAACGTCCCCATCGGCATGACGAGTGACATGCACGCCAACGTGACGCAGAAGATGATCGACAACACGACGGCCACGGTCATCTACCGGACGAATCCGCACCTGGATGCGCGGCGGCGGGCGTTCGAGTGCGCCGAGATCATCGTCCGGACGATCAAGGGCGAAGTCCGGCCGGTCCAGGCGTTGGAGACGCCGCCGCTCGTCATCAACATCGTCAAGCAGTTCACGGTCGAAGAGCCGATGCTCTCAGTCGTGCGCGACGTCGAGACGGTCATCACCTGGCCCGGCATGCTTTCGGCCAGCGCCGCCGAGGGCTATCCGTACGCCGACGTCCCCGAGATGGGCGCCGCCTTCCTGGCGGTCCACGACGGCGATCCGAAGGCCGCCCGTGAGGCCGCGGTGTGGATGGCGAAGCGCGCCTGGACGCGGCGGGCCGAGTTCGTCGGCGATACGCCATCGCCACGAGAAGCGCTCCTGGCAGCGGCGGCGGCGCCGCAGAGGCCCATCGTGCTGATGGACGTCGGCGACAACATCGGCGGCGGCAGCTCGGCCGATTCGACCATCCTCCTCGCCGAGGCGAAGCGACTCGGCATTCGCAGCTTCTTGCAGACGCTCTACGATCCCGAGGCCGTCGCGGCCTGCGTCGCGGCCGCGGTCGGGCGCTCCCTGACGCTCGAGGTCGGCGGGAAGACCGACGACATGCACGGCGAGCCGGTCGCGGTGACCGGGCGGGTGCGAGTGATCAGCGACGGCCAGTTTGAGGATACCCGGCCGACCCACGGCGGCCACCGGTATTTCGATGGCGGGACAACCGTCGTCCTGGAGACGACCGACGGCCACACCCTTGTCCTGACCAGCCGCCGCATCGGCAACACGAGCATCGAGCAGATGTACTCGGTCGGCGTTCATCCGGAACGGTACCAGATCGTCGTCGCCAAGGGCGTCCAGTCGCCGCGCCCAGCCTACACACCCATCGCGGCCCAGGTCGTCCTGGTGAACACGCCCGGCGTAACGACGTCCGATCTCTCCTTCTTCCGGTATCGGAACATCCGCCGGCCGCTCTACCCCTTCGAGCCCGACGCAGCCTACGAGCCCGAGAACGTCAAGGAAATCGCTGAAATCGCTGCCGATTCCCGGAGGCAATAATGCTTGAATCGGCACTCCACACCTACACTGCATCAATTGCCCTCTACGAGGAAGCCTGCGAGGCGCTCGCAGGTGGCGTCAGCAGCAACTTCCGGCTGGGCGGCCAGCCGGTGCCGCTCTTCTTCGATCGAGCGCAGGGGTCCCGCCTGTACGACGTCGACGGCAATAGCTACGTCGACTACGTCCTGGGCATGGGGCCCATCATTCTCGGCCACGCTCCGGACCCGGTGACGCGGGCGGTTGCCGCAACGCTGAGTGGCGGCCAGTTATTCGCCGGCCAGCACCGGGGCGAGATCGAGCTTGCCCGCCGGGTGCAGCAGCTCGCCCCCTGCGCCGAGCGCGTCCGTTTTGGCCTGTCCGGCTCTGAGATGGTCCAGGCGGCGCTCCGGCTCGCCCGGGCGGCGACCGGCCGGCGCGTTGTCGTCAAGTTCGAAGGCCACTACCACGGCTGGTTCGATACAATCCTCGTCAGCGTCGCGCCGCCGCTCGACGTGGCCGGCCCGGCCGAGCGCCCGATGCCGCACCTGCCGAGCGCCGGCCAGTCCCGCGGCGCGGCCGCCGACATCGCCGTGCTGCCCTGGAACGACCTGGAGGCCGTCCGCCGCTTCCTCGACGCGCACGCCGGGGAGACGGCGGCGATCATCATGGAGCCGATCAACTGCAACACCTGCGCGATCCTGCCGCGGCCAGGCTACCTCGAAGAGGTGCGAGAGCTCTGCGACCGCTACGGCGTCGTCCTCATCTTCGACGAGGTCATCACCGGCTTCCGGGTCGGCTTGAGCAGCGCGCAGGGGCGGCTCGGCATCACGCCGGACCTGGCCGTCTTCGCCAAGGCCATCGCAGCCGGCTTCCCGATCGCCGCGGTCGGAGGCAAGCGCTCGATCATGGCCCTGACCGGCAGTGGCGCGGTCCTCCACGGCGGGACGTTCAACACCAACCTGGTCAGCACCTCGGCCGCGATTGCGACGCTCGACGAGCTGGCCCGCGACGGTGGCGCCGTCTATCGGCAGATGGAGGCACGCGGCCGGCGGCTGATGGAGGGGCTCCAGGAGCGCGGCCGTGTGGCCGGCGTCCCACTGCACGTCCAGGGCCTCCCAACAGTCTTCAACACCTGCTTCACCGACCAGGGGGCGGTGACAGACTACCGCTCTTATCAGCGGACCGACCTCGCCCGGCAGAAGCAGTTCGTGCGCGCCCTCCAGGACCACGGCGTCCGCGTCACCAGCCGCGGCACCTGGTTCCTCTCGGCCGCGCACACCGACGCCGACGTCGACGAAACGCTCGCCGCGGCGGCAGTGGCGCTGGCGGCGGTGAAGTGATGGGTGACGGGTGGGAGTGAAGCGAGGTGAAAGGAGGCTGACGCGGCGTTCGTCGACACGACCGATGGAAAGTAAGTCGGACCGACGGCGCGGACATTACTGAGCTTCCCGGAAAACGGAAAACCATCGACAAGCGAGCAGAGGAAGGAAAGAGCATGTCGCAAGCGAATCGTGCACCGATGGTATCCAGAAGACAACTGCTGAAGCGGCTGGTGCTGTCGGCTGGGGCGCTCGCCGCGCTGCCGCTGCTTGAGGCGTGTGGGCCGAGCCAGGCGCCGGCCCAGCCGACCGCGGCCCCGGCCCCGGCCCAGGCGGCGAAACCGGCTGCCGCGGCGCCGACCAGCGCACCGGCCGCGGCCCCGACGACGGCCGCACAGCCGGCCGCCAAGACGCCAAAGCGGGGTGGCGTTCTTAATATCGGCCAGGACTTCGGCCCGCAGAGTCTGGACCCGCAGAAGCAGTCTGCCTGGGCGAGTGTCAACATCAACGAGCTGATCTTCTCCGGCCTCGTCCGCTGGAACAAGGACATGAAGGTCGAGCCCGACATCGCCACCTCCTGGGAGAACCCCGACCCGACGACCTACGTCTTCAAGCTGCGCAAGGGGGTCAAATTCCACAACGGGCGCGAGCTGACGTCCGAGGACGTCAAGTTCACCTTCGAGCGCATGATCGCTAAGGACACGGCAAGCCCGTTCGTGAGCCAGTTCGTCTCGATCGACAAGATCGAGGCTGTCGATCCCCAAACGGTGAGATTCACTCTCAAGAGCCCCTTCGCTCCTTTCGTCCGCTACCTGGCGACGATCAACCAGGGCAGCACCGTTCCGAAGGAAGCGGTCGACCAACTGGCGAACCAGCCCATCGGCACCGGCGCCTTTGCCTTTGAGGAGCACCTCCGCGACCAGCACGTCAAACTCAAGGCGCACAAGGCGTACTACGAAGAGGGACTCCCCTATCTGGATGGCGTCGTGTTCAAGCTCCTCGGCGACGATACCTCGATCTCGGCGGCGCTGCGGTCGAAGTCGGTCGACATCGCCTGGCTGAAGGACCCGAAGGTTGCCGCCAACGTGTCCAAGACGACGGAGGGCCTCCGCTCCGTGCCAGGCGTGAGCAGCCGGACCATCCGCATCTACTTCCGGGTGAACGAGCCGCCATTCAACGACGTGCGGGTCCGCCAGGCGGTGAGCCTCGCCCTCAATCGCAAGGAGATCGTCGAGACGGTGCTGGGCGGCTTCGGCTCGGTCGGGACCTTCCTGCCGCCCTCGCAGCTCGCCGGCTACACCGGCGACGGCGCCGACCTGCCCTACTACAAGCAGGACATCGCCAAGGCGAAGCAACTCCTGGAAGCGGCTGGCCTCAAGGACGGGCTGAAGATCCCCAACTTCAAGGTCGTCGCCGCCAACGCTCTGGACGTCCAGTGCGCCCAGGTCATGAAGGAGCAATGGGCCAAGGCGGGTATCGACGCCACCATCAATCCGATGGAAGTCGGCGCGATCATCAAGGACTACCAGACTGGCGCCTTCAACATCTTGATGATCGGCGGCGTCTGGACACCCGATCCGGACGCCGAGGTCCAAAGCTTCTACTCGAAGAACCCGATCGCGTCGGCCATCGGACTGAAGGACGAGAAGCTCGACGCGCTCATCGAGAAGGGCCGGATCGAGGTGAACGAGCAGGCGCGGGTGAAGGTCTACAAGGAGATCGAGCAGCACGCCCTCGACCAGGTCTACCAGATCGTTCCGTACACCTACCCGCTGCGCTGGGAGCTGGTCTGGAACTACGTTCAGGGCTACGACGTCATGGCGTCGAACGCCCGCATGTCGGTCCGCAAGACCTGGCTGGACAAGTAGGGGGCCATGCTGCGGTACGTCGCCACGCGGCTGGTGCTCCTGATTCCGGTGCTGTGGGGCGTCACGCTCATCACGTTCGCGGTCATGCGTGTCGTGCCGGGCGATTTCGCCACCATGGTGCTGGGTCCCGAGATGGCGCAGGGCGATCCGAAGGCGCTCGAGAACATTCGGAGCTCGCTGGGGCTGGACCGGCCGTTGCCGGTCCAGTACCTCGACTGGCTCGTTCGGGCGATGCAGGGCGATCTGGGCGTCTCCCTCTCGATGAAGGTGCCGGTCTGGTCCGAGATTGTGCGGCGCCTGCCGGTCACCGCCGAGCTCGCCTTCCTCTCCGTCCTCTTCGGGCTGGTATGGGGCATCCCGCTGGGCGTCGTCGCGGCGACCAGGAAGGGGATCTGGGACGTCATCGGCCGCGCGGTGACGATCGTCGGCGTCTCGATCCCCAACTTCTTCCTGGGCACGATTCTGATCCTGCTCGGCGCCATCTACCTGAAGTTCATCCCGACGTTCGAGTACGTGCCGTTCTACGAGGACCTCGGGCGCAACCTTCTCTCGATGCTCTACCCGACGATTGCGCTGGGCACGGGCCTGGTGGCGTCCGTCGCCCAGAACACCCGGGCGGCGACGTTGGAGACGATGGATCAGGAGTACGTGCGCGTCGCCCGCGCCAAGGGGCTCCGGGAGCGGACGGTCGTCTATCGGCACATTCTGAAGAACGCCCTGATCCCGGTGATCACCGTCGTGGGCCTCCAGATGGCCTTTCTGCTGGGCGGCACTGTCATCATCGAGACGATATTCGCTCTGCCGGGGATCGGTCGGCTGACGATTACGGCGATCAACCTGCGGGATTACGTGGTGGTCCAGAGCGTTGTCCTCGTCATCGCGGCGATCGTCGTGGTGGTGAACCTCGTCACCGACCTCGCCTACGCGATGGTGGACCCGCGGATTCGGTACAGGTAAGCACCGCGATGGCGACTGAACGAACTCCGGCCCTCCAGGTCGATGGCCCATACCGGCAGGCGCTCGGGGCGTCCAGGGGTGGCCGGGCTACCGCCGGGACGGCAGTGGTACAAGCCCTGGGGAACAATCCGGTCTTGCTCCTCGGCAGCGTGCTGCTGGTGGTCATTGTGCTGTCGGGCATCTTTGCCTCGTCCGTCTCGCCGTACGACCCGAACAAGGTATTCCCGGGCCGCTCGCTCGAGCGTCCGGGTGAGCAGTTCTGGCTGGGGACCGACCAGATCGGCCGCGACGTGCTCTCGCGAGTCATCCATGGCTCACGGGTCTCGTTCGTCGTCGTCTTTCCGGCGGTGGGCTTCGCCCTGACCTGGGGGGTCATCCTTGGCCTCGTCGCCGGTTACTTCGGCCGCTGGATCGACCAGCTCATCACCCGTGTCCTCGACGTGTTCTTCGCCTTCCCGGCGCTGCTGCTGGCAATTGCTCTCGTCTCGGCGCTGGGGCCGAGCGTTCAGAACCTGATCCTGGTGATCGGCATCGTCTACACGCCCGGCATGGCGCGGGTCGCCCGCGGGCCGGTGCTGGCCGTCAAGGAGACCGAGTTCGTGACGGCGGCCCGAACCATCGGGGCCGGCCACGTCCGCGTTCTTGTGCGCCACATCCTGCCCAACATCCTCTCGCCGATCATCGTCGAGACGGCGCTGGCGCTCTCCCGCGGCATTCTGATCGAAACGGCCCTGAGCTTCCTCGGCCTCGGCGCACCGCCGCCGAACCCCACCTGGGGGAGCATGCTCGCCCAGAGCCGCCAGTTCATGGAGTTCGCCCCCTGGACGGCGGTCGCCCCCGGTGTCGCCATCATGCTCGCCGCCATGAGCTTCGTCCTCATCGGCAACGGCCTCCGCGACCTGCTCGACCCGCGAAGAAGGAACCGGTAGCCCCAGTCGGAGCGTCCAACGAAACCGCAGAGGCGCTGGACGGGTTTGTTGGTTTGTGGTTTCTGGTTCGAGGAGCACGGTCACAAGCACAAGCCATGAACCTCGTTCTCTGCGTCCCCCGCGTCTCTGCGGTTCGTTTCGTCAGGCATTCGACACAGGCTGATCCTCCTGTTGACAGCCGCAGGGACAGGCGGTACACTGTCGCCACTGCAGCGTATCCCGGCTACTGGATACCGACCTGACTCTCTCCTGAGTGGTGGGAGTGGAAGGCGAGCGACGTGGACAGGGCGGGGGCCGTCTCAATCGTGGCGCAGCCCGCGGCAGATCCCGATCTCCGCGTGGTCTGCCTGCTGCTCGTCCTGGCGCTGGCGCTGTTGCCAGCCTGTACCCTGACGCAGGCCGGACCCCAAGCACCGACGCTTGAGCGAGTAGAAACCGATCTCCGGTTTGCCGTCGATCGGCTTCTGGACCGCCCCGGCGCCTGCACCTGACACGGCGGTCCGCCGGTGGTTCGCCGGCTGGTCGTCATGCCTGTGGCGAGTGATCGTCTGGCGGTAGAGATCTCGTTTCTCAGCACGGTCGTGCCAGCCGGCGGTGGCTCGCCGGGGCGCGAGGCCGTGCTCCAGGACGCGTACGACCTCCTCAGGGTCTTGCTCACATCGCCGTACCATCTGGAAACCATCGCCGTCGAGGGCTGGATGCCCCGGCCCGGCGGCCCCGACACTGGGGGACCCACTCTCGTTCTACGCGGGCGGCTGGACGGCAAGGCCGCCCGCAACATCGATTGGAACAAGCTGAATCCGCAGCAGCTCTGGTCGCTCCTGGAGGAATCCTGGATACTGCCCGATCTGTCATGAACGTGGAAAGGGGAAGCCTGAAGTGAACTACACCGCCAAGATGGCCGACTATCTGGCTGGTCTGACCTGCGACCGGATACCGGAGGACGTGGTGGTCAAGATCAAGCACTCGCTCCTGGACACGGTAGGGGTGATCCTGGGCGGGGCGGCGTACGCGCGCCGGCATGGTGACCTCAAGATCGCCGAGTTTGCCCGCGCCCTGGGCGATCGCGAGGAGTCCACCGTTCTCGGCTATGGCTTCCGATCTTCTGCCCGATCCGCGGCCTTTGTCAACGGCTGCATGTGCGAGGTGCTGGACCAGCAGGATAGCATGCTGACGGCCAGGGTACACCCCTGCTCCGGGGTTGTGCCTGCTGTCCTGGCGGTGGCCGATGCGCATGGGATCGACGGCAGAGCGGTGGTCACCGCCCTGGTTGTGGGCTATGAAGCGGCCGCTAGAGTGGGGATGGCCGTGCAGCCCTCCCACTGGCATCTGGGCTTCCAGGCAACCGGAACGCAGGACACGATGGGTGCCGCGGCCGCGGTGGGTCACCTCCTGGGCTTTGATGGAGAGAAGATGGCCAACGCTCTGGGCATCGCCGGCCACATCGTCCCCATCTCCAACGGCGACGGCGTCTTCAAGGGCTACACCGTCAAGCCGGTGCATGGCGGCCAAGCGGCCATGACCGGTATTCAGGCGGCGCTGCTGGCCGACCTGGGCATGACCGCCGGACCGCTGGAGGGCGTGCCGCCTCGATACCATGCGTTCATCCGTCTCACGAGCTCAAACCCACGGCCCGAAGGGCTCACGGAGGGTCTGGGAGATCTCTGGCACACGCGGGACGTGTGTCACAAGCCCTTCCCCACGGGGCTGCTGAACGCGGGGCCGGCCGAGGTCACGCTGGCCCTGGTACAGGAGCACGACGTAAAGCCGGGGGACGTAGCCGAGGTCGTGGTCACCACCTATCCCGACGCCGTGAAATTCACCGGCGGCCACTATACCGATGTGTCCAGCAGCATCTACGACTGCCAGCTCTCGCTGCCCTACACCGTGGCCGCGTGCATCTTCGATCGGCAGTTGGACGTGGCGCAATTCGCGGCGGCGCGCCTCGCCGATCCAGCTGTACACGAGCTGGCCTCGCGGGTCAAAGTGGTGCCGGACGAGCAGATGACCCGGTGCTATCCCCGCGATTGGCCTGCAGAAGTGGAGGTCCGGCTGCGAAATGGACGGTGCCTGAAGCGTCGCATCGACCAGGTGTGGGGGTCGGCGGTCCGGCCCATGACGGAGGCGGAGCTGGTAGCCAAGTTCGAGCGGTTGGCAGGTCTGCTGGTGGACAGCCCGAAGGTGCGAGAGGCAGCCGATCGTCTTCTGCACCTGGAAGGGCACGCCAAGATTGCCGATACGCTGACCCTGCTGGCCTGTAGCCGGCCGGCTCCGGTCCACTGAGGCGTGTCTCTATGCGCTGCGGATCACCCGCTCTCGATCGTGCGTTTGGGGTGGTCGTAGCCGGAGCGGAATGCTAGTCAATGGTGCGGAGCGGCGGAGCAGTAGTGGAGCGAGGTGGAACATCATGTAAAGACTGAGCGCGTTTCGCACTCGCTGCCGTCGCGGGAGCAACAGATGTCGGGTGGTTGTCGAATTCACCGGAGGAGGAAATGATGAAACTGGCGAATAGCGCAATCGCGGGACTGCTGGGTCGGCAGGTTGGTAGGCGTCGTGTGTTGCAAAGCGGACTGGTGCTGGCAGGATCGCTGGTTGGAGGAATCCCGCTGCTCCAGGGGTGCTCGAGCCTGAGCCCGGGTGGAGGAGCGAAGGACACGGTCACGATGGCCACCTCTGGTGGCCTGGCTCGGACCGACAGCATGGATCCAACCATCGCCTCGCTGATGTTCAATATCCAGTTTCACCTGTTCGATGCACTCGTGGGGGTGAACCCCGAGACGCTGCAACTGGACAACTCGGGTCTGGCCGAGTCGTGGAAGCTCCTGAACGATACCACCTGGCAGTTCAAGCTCAAGAAAGCCGTCAAGTTCCACAACGGCGACGAATTGACCGCCGACGACGTGAAGTACACCGTCGAGACCATGCTCGACCCGAAGACGCCCAATACCCACCGGGGGTTCTTCACGTCCATCCAGGGGGTCGAGAAGGTCGACAACTATACGGTCAACGTGATCACAAAGACGCCCGACGCGTCCATGCCCGGTCCGATGGCCACCATCATGCCGGTGCCCCATCGGGCCCACCAGCAGATGGGCCGCGACGCCTTTGGCGACAAGCCGATTGGGACTGGCCCGTTCAAGATCGTGCGGTATGCGAAGGACGAGTTCTACGAGATGGAGGCCAACCCGAGCTACTGGGGGAAGTCGCCCAAGATCAAGAAGTTCACCTACAAGTACGTTGCAGAGCCGGGCACCAAGATCGCGGGCTTGCGCTCCGGCGAGGTGGACATCATCGACCTGGTGCCCCCCAGCGAAGTCGAGAACCTCAAGAAGGATCCGTCGCTGGCAGTGCAGACGGCGGGCAGCATGCGGGCCATGTTCATCGGCATGAACTCGTTCAAGAAACCCTTCGACGATCGCCGCGTGCGCCAGGCGATGAACTATGCCGTGAACTGGGACGAGATCATGAAGAACGTGGTCGGGGGAGGCAAGCGCCTCTCGACCATGATCGCGAAAGGCACCGAGGGCTTTGATCCGAGCCTCCAGCCGTACCCGTACAATCCGGATAAGGCAAAGAGCCTCCTGGTGGAGGCAGGGTACCCCAACGGGTTTGAGACGACCTTCGACACGCCGGTGGGCTGGTTTACACAGGATAAGGAGGTTGCCCAGGCGGTCGCGGCGCAGTTGGAGAAGATCGGGGTGCGGACGCAGATGCTGGCCGTGGCGAGGGCGACCTTCTGGGACAAGTTCCTCAACAAGCGAGTGGAGGGCTTCTATCTGCTGGGGTGCGGCAATGTGCAACTCACGTTTGAGTACTGCACCCGCCTCCACTTCCACAGCAAGTGGCGCGGCATCTACTACAACACGCCCAGGATGGACGCCATCCTCGACAAGGTAGCCCTCACCATGAACCCGGAAGAGCGCAAGAAAGTGGCACAGGAGACCCAGCGGCTCATCCAGGAAGAGGCCCCGTTCATCTTCGGCTACGAAGATGAGCAGATTTTCGCGCACAAGAAGGCGCTCCGCTGGAAGGGCCGGGTGGATGAGCGCATGAGTGTCAGGGAGGCATCCTGGGAATAGCGGAACGCGACGGTGGCCGTGTAGGTGGCGTGGTGCCGTCAGGCAGCGCAGTCGCCGATCAATGGCCGGCGACCGTCCACGGGGCCCCCAAGCCGCGGTCACTCCTAGCCCTGGTCCTTGTGACCTGCCGGCGCAGCAAGCTGGGGATTGCGGGAGCGCTGCTCCTGCTTGCCATGTCGCTCGTCGCAGTAAGCGCCCCCTGGGTCGCGCCCCGCAGTCCCACCGCGCAGAACACCTACGACAAGCTCCTGCCGCCGGCATGGGAAGCCGGCGGCAGGCCGCTCTACATCCTTGGGACCGACAACCTGGGGCGCGACGTGCTGAGCCGGATCATCCACGGGTCCCGTGTGTCCCTTACCGTCGGTGCTGTCGCCGTGGTCGTGTCGGTCAGCATTGGCGTCCCTCTGGGCCTGATCTCTGGATACCGACGTGGGAGGGTAGACAACGTCATCATGGCGCTGGCTGAGGTGCAGTTGGGCTTCCCCTTCATTCTGCTGGCTGTGGCGATTATCGTCGTGCTGGGACCCAGCCTGTTCAACACCGTCCTCGTCCTCGGCGTCACCCACTGGGTTTCCTACGGCCGAATCGTGCGCGGGCAGGTCCTGTCCCTCAGAGAGCGGGAGTTCGTGGAAGCCGCCCGGGTGATTGGCTGCGCCGACTCACGGATCATCTGGCGCCACATACTCCCACAGGTGGTGACGCCGGTGGTCGTGATGGCGACGCTCCAACTGGCGCAGATGGTGATTCTGGAGGCGGCACTGAGCTTCCTGGGCCTCGGGGTCCAGCCACCTACTCCTACGTGGGGAAGCATGCTGTCGGATGGCCGGGCATCCCTCTACAGCGCCTGGTGGGTCACCACCTTCCCCGGCCTGGCCATCACGGTGACAGTACTGGGTATCAATCTGCTGGGGGATGGCCTGCGGGACCTGCTGGATCCACGGCTGAGGACTTAGCGGCGTGCCACGCTGATGTTGACGGATGCGACTTGCCGGTTTCATGCGTCATGCGTCATTCCGTCACCTTTCGACGGGCGCTACCCATCGGTAGTACTGTGGTGTTCCACCAGCGCCGAAGTCGATGCCGCCCGCTGCGGACTGCCGGCGGCACAAGGGAGCGAGCGAGAGCGATGGGCAGATTCCTGTTGGCAAGGCTGATCCGCATGGTGCTGGTGCTGCTGGGGGTATCCACAGTGGTGTTCGGCACGCTGCGGCTGACGGGGGACCCGGCGGAGGCGATCCTCTCATTCAGCGCCGTGCGACCGGAGGACGTTCAGGCATTTCGCGAGCTGCTCGGGCTGGACCAGCCGCTGTACGTGCAGTACTTCCACTTCATGAGCTCGGCGCTGCGGGGCGACCTGGGCCGCTCGTTCGTCTACTACGCGCCGGTGCTCCCCATCGTGCTTCAGCGCTTCCCCGCCACCCTTCAGCTTACTGCGGCGGCCATGCTCATAGCCCTCGCGGTGGGAGTGTTGCTCGGGGTGAGCGCGGCGACGAGGCGGAACTCCACCTCCGATCTGTTGTGTATGGTGGCAGCCCTGCTCGGTCAGTCCATGCCGGTGTTCTGGCTGGGTCTGATGCTGATCCTCGTGTTTTCGGTCTGGCTGCGGTGGCTACCGCCGATGGGCGCCGGCGGGATCCAGCACCTTGTCCTGCCCGCATTGGCCCTGTCGACCGGATCCATGGCTGCCATCGCCCGCCTGACGCGGTCCACGATGCTGGACGTGCTGGGCGAGGACTACGTGCGAACGGCGCGCGCCAAGGGATTGCGGGAGCGCGCCGTGGTGTACGGCCACGCCCTGCGCAACGCGGCCCTGCCGGTGGTCACGCTCGTCGGCTTGCAGTTCGGATACCTGCTGGGTGGCGCGGTAGTGCTGGAAACCGTGTTTGCCTGGCCCGGGGTGGGCTTGCTGGCGGTGACGGCCGTCTACAATCGCGATTTCCCGATGGTCCAGGCGTGTGTGTTCCTGGTGGCTGTTTGCTTCGTTGTCATCAACCTGTTCGTAGACCTTCTCTACGCGGCGCTGGACCCCCGCATCAAACTGGCCTGATGCGCCAGGCCGTCCGGAGACAGCCAGGCCGTCCGGGGCTTGACAGGCTCGCCGGTCGGGTGTACACTACCGCCATCTTCGTATCCCGTCTACCGTATACCGAGCTCGAGGGCACGAGCAACCCGCATCCTTGGCGCTCCTGAGGAGGTTTGCCTTGGACCCGGTTTCGACTCCGCTGCGAGAGACATACCGCAGTCTGGTGGACCTGGTGACGGCGACCTTGCGGCACCAGATCCTCGACCACACGCTGAAGCCGAATGAGTGGCTGCGCCAGGACCAGTTGGCGGCTCGGCTTGGCGTCAGCCGGATGCCCGTGCGCGATGCCCTCCGCCGCCTGGAGGTGGAGGGCCTCGTGGCCATCTCCGCCCGCGGCGCCATCGTCGCCGACCTCTCGCCCGAGGTGATCTCGGAGAACTACGCCATCCGCGCGGCGCTGGAAGGACTCGCCGCCCGGCGGGGGGCGGCCCGAATTGGACCGGAGGGGCTTGCCGAGCTGGCCGAGGTACTCGATGAGATGAGGCGTGCTCACGAGGCGGGCCACCATGTGGGCGTTCTGGAGCAGGTAAGCCGCTTCCGCGAGACGCTCTATGCGTGCTCTGGCATGCCGAGCCTCTGTGCGATGATCCGGACGCTCCGTGCCCGCTGCGAGCACTATCGCCGGGCTACGATGTCCGTCCCCGGCCGTTCCGCACGGTCGGTCGAGGTGCATGAGGAGATGCTCAGGGCGTGTCAGGCGGGCGATGCCGCAGAGGTCGAGCGTCTTGCTCAGCAAGCACTCCAGGAGTATGAGGTCGTGCTCCTGCGCTACGTGAGCGGCAACGGCAGGGGTCCAGAGAGTTGACAGGGGCCGCCAGAGGAGCTTTCGAAAGGAGAGCCTGATGCCGCAGGAAACACCTGGAGCGGTCAAGTTCGTCCGTGACGTGATGATCCCAATGCCCGACGGGGTGCGACTGGCGGGCAACCTGTACCTTCCTGACACGGGTGAGCCGGTCGGGCAGCACACCCGCGCGATGGTCGCCGAGAACGTCATCTACCACGACGCCGAGCATCCGTCGCACGTGGTCCTGCCGATCGTGCCGGCGTAGTCATTCGTGGATCTGTCGAGCAGGATCGATCGATGTGGGAGAGGGAGGATGTCGTGAGCAAGATTCTCGTCCTCAATCCGTTCGGCGGGGAGGCGCGCGAGCTGGCCAACTGCCGCGCGATCGCCCGCCCGGACACCGACGTGCAGTTCGCCAACGTGGCCGAGACCTACCCGCTCAACCACGTCCAGTACCGGACCTACCGCATCAAGGCCACCGAGATGGCGGTGCAGCGCATCGTGCAGGCCGAGCAGGAGGGGTTTGACGCCGTCGTGATCTCCTGCTCGGCCGACCCCGGACTCCAGGAGGCGCGGGAGCTCGTCGACATCCCCGTCGTCGGCGCGCTGGAGGCGACGGTGCATGTGGCGTCGATGCTGGGCGACCGCTTCTCGATCCTGGTCGTCACCGACACCGCGGTGCCCCTCCACCGTGACCTGGTGATCGGGTATGGCGTCGCACCGAAGCTCGCCTCGATTCGGCCGATCGGGTATCGCCCGCCCGTCCTCTACGCGGACGTGACGCCGCCCGACGAGGTCCTCGAACAGGTCATCCGGGTGGGCCGGCGGTGCGTCGAGGAGGACGGCGCCGAGGTCATCGTGCTGGGTGGAACGCTCTTCAGCACGCTGTTCACCCGGCGGTTTTCCGACCCGGCCGAGCCGCTCGGGGTGCCGGCGCTCGATCCAACCCTGGTGGCGTTCAAGGTGGCCGAGATGATGGTCGATCTGCGGCGGCTGGCCCGAATCCCGGCCGTCAGTCGTGCCGCCAGCTATCAGCGTCCACCGCGCGAGGAGCTGGCGCGGCTCGCGAGCTACTATGGCTGGGGCGGCGCGCCCGGATCCCCTGCGGCGCGATGAGCACCGGAGGCTGGGCGCAACTCGCCGCCCGCGCGGGTGCGTCATACGTCATACGTCATACGTCATGCGTCATGGCACCGGGACCCGCGACCTGAATCCAAGCAAAGGAGCGCACCGTTCATGAGCTACACCGAACAACTCGCAGACTACTTCGCAGCCCTGCGCCTGGAGGACGTTCCGAGCTCGATCCGGGAGTTCACCAAGCTCACCTTGCTGGATACTCTGGGCGTTCTGGTGGCGGGCGTCCGGGCTGCCCGGCAGAGTGGGGACGAGCTGGTCGACCGGTACGTCGCGGCGGCCGACGAGCGTCCGGAGGCGACCGTCATCGGCGCCGGGATGCGGAGCTCGGCCAGAGTTGCCGCGTTCGCCAATGGCTGCCGGATCGAGCTGCTCGACTGGCAGGATACGATCTTCATCTCCCGTGTCCATAGCTGCTCCGGCGTCGTCCCAGCCACGCTGGCGGTCGCCGAGCGAGACGGGCTGAGCGGCGCCGACCTTCTGCTCGGCATGATCGTCGGCTACGAGGCGGGAGCGCGTGTCGGCCAGGCGGTCCACCCGACCCACTGGCGCCGCGGGTTCCAGTCGACGGGCACCCTGAACACGCTGGGTGTGGCCGCCGGCGTCGGGCGGATGTGGGGGTTCGACGCCCGGACCATGGCGAACGCGCTCGGCACCGCCGGGCACATCGTCCCGATCTCCAACGGCGACGGCGTCTTCTGCGGCTACTCGATCAAGGTGATCCACGGCGGTGAGGCGGCCCAGGCGGGCATACATGCGGCCGAGCTGGCACGGGCGGGCTTTGCGGCCGGCCCCCTGGAGGGCCTGCCGCCGAGGTACGCCGCCTTCATCCCGATGACGACCGAGGCACCGCGGCCCGAGAAGATGGTCGAAGACCTTGGCTCGCACTGGTACCTGAACGACGTCTGGCACAAGCCGTATCCCACCGGGCTGCTCAACATCGGCCCGGCCGAAGCCGCCATGTCGCTGGCGACCGAGTTCGACATCCGGCCGGCCGACGTCGAATCCATCGACGTCGGGATCTACCGGGACGGGGTCCACTTCACCGGCCGGCACTATACGACGACCGAGAGCACCATCGCCGATTGCCAGTTGTCGCTCCCGTACACGGTCGCCGTTGCGCTGGCCGACCGGAAGCTGGGACCCGACCAGATGCTGCCGAAGCGCGTGGCCGATCCGGCGGTTCACGAGCTGGCATCCCGGGTGACGGTCCGGGAGGATCCGGAGATGGAGGCGCAGTATCCGCAGCGGCTGGCCCAGACGATGACCGTCAGACTCAAGGATGGCCGGCAAGTGACGCGCCGAATCGACAGGTCCCTGGGCTCGCCCGAGCGGCGGATGACGGAGGCCGACATCACGGCCAAGTTCCTCGGCGAGGCCGAGCAGTGGCTCGGCACCGACGAGGCGCGGCGCGCGGTCGACCTGATTCTGGACGTCGAGCGTCTGGACCGGATCGATGGGCTGGCAGCGGCGCTGGCCGGCCAGGGGATTTCCCTTCCGGCCGATCGTTAGACCCTGGCGTGCGGAATCGAGAAGGGGCTGTCCGAGCCCGACAGGCGGGGCCGGACTGGACGAATGGGGAGGAGGCCAGAATGGAGAGGAGCGTGGCGCTTGGCGCGAAGCCGGGTCCGACGGCCGAGGAGGCGCGGGCTACGTACGGCGTCGTGGTCGCCAAGGATCTGATGGTGCCGATGCGCGATGGCACTCGCCTCGCAACCGACGTCTATCGTCCGGCGGTCGACGGCGAGGTTGTGCCGGGGCAGTTTCCAACTATCCTCCAGCGGACGCCGTACGACAAGTCGAGCGGGCGGTTCGTCGGCCACGCCGAGTACTTCTGCAAGCGGGGCTACGTCAGCATCGTCCAGGACGTGCGCGGCCGCTTCAACTCCGAGGGCGAGTATTACCACTTCATCAACGAGGCAACCGACGGCTACGACACCGTCGAATGGATCGCCGGACAGCGATGGTCCGACGGGAAGGTCGGCACGTTCGGCGTGTCCTACGGCTCCCAGGTTCAGAGCGCCCTGGCCACCCAGAACCCGCCGCACCTGGCCGCGATGATCCCTATGGAGGGACCCTCCAACATCTACACCTACGGTCTGCGGCACGACGGCGCCTTCCAGCTCAAGTTCTGGACGGTGGGGTTCTGGTTCGGCTTTTCGAGCAAAGAGGCGCGGGCGAACCCGGCCATCAAGAAGGCGCTGGAAGGCGCCCGAATGGCCGACTGGCTCCGCCGCATCCCCCTGAAGCGAGGCCAATCGCCGGTCGCCCTGATTCCGAGCTACGAGCGCTTCGTCTTCGACTTCATCACCCGGGGCGACTACGACGAGTTCTGGGCTCACCCCAGCTTCAACATCGAGGCGCACTACGACGAGCACGCCGACGTGCCGACCTACCTCGTCGGCGGCTGGTACGACTCCTGGTCCCGCGCGATGTGTACCCACTTCGTCGAGCTCTCCCGGCGCAAGAAGGGGCCGATCAAGCTGCTGATGGGCCCCTGGATCCACGGCGACGAGACCGTCTCGCTGACGTACGCGGGCGAGGTCGATTTCGGTCCCCAGGCCAGCCTGGATGGCAACCTGGCGGAGAGCCACAGCGCCTGGCGCGGGCGCTGGTTTGACCGCTGGCTCAAGGGGATCGAGAACGGCGCCGAAAACGAGCCGCCCATCAAGCTCTTCGTCATGGGCGGCGGCAGCGGGCAGAAGAACGCCGAAGGCCGGCTCGACCACGGCGGGCGCTGGCGTGACGAGTACGAGTGGCCGCTGGCGCGCACCCGGTTCACGAACTACTACCTGCACGCCGGCGGCGTGCTCAGCCCGACACCACCGGCGGGCGCGGCGCCGCCGAGCCGCTACCGGTTCGACCCGAACGACCCGGTGCCGACCATCAGCGGCAACCTCTCGGGCCTGGCCGAGATCGTGCCAATGCCGGCGGGCGTTGGCGGCGAGCCGCCGCCGATGACGCGGCTGCGGAACCTGGCCATCCAGGGCGCCGCGCACCAGGCCGAGCGGCCCGACCTGCTGGCCTGCAAGCCGCCGTATCTGCCGCTGGCCGCCCGGCCCGACGTGCTCGTCTTCGAGACCGCGCCGCTGGCCGAAGACGTCGAGGTGACCGGCCCGATCACGGTGCAGCTCCGGGCGTCCTCGTCGGCGCCGGATACCGACTTCACCGCCAAGCTGCTCGACATCTATCCGAGCAGCGCGGACTATCCCGACGGCTACCACATGAACATCTGCGAAGGGATCATCCGGGCGCGCTACCGGGACTTCTCCGGCAAGGCGTCGCTGCTCGATCCTGGGAAGGTCTACGAGTTTACCATCATTCTCGAGCCGACGAGCAACCTGTTCACGGCCGGGCACCGGATCCGGCTGGATATCTCGAGCTCGAACTTCCCGCGATTTGACGTCAACCCGAACACCGGCGAGCCGGTGGGCCAGCACACGCACGCGGTGGCGGCCGACAACACCCTGTACCACGACGCCGAGCACCCATCGCATGTGGTCCTACCGATCATTCCGGCGTAGTGGTTTGCCACACTAGAGCGGTGCCGAGAGACGACGAACCGCCAAGACGGCAAGATCGCCAAGAGGGACGGCGAGAAAGACGCCATGAAGGCAGTTGGAAGGCAGTTGGAAGGCAGTTGGAAGGAAGCCCGAAGGAAGTTGACGGGGTTTTGGAAGAAAGTTGGCGGGAAACTGGAAGGAAGGTGGGGGTGTTCCGGATCCGAAGGGTGGTCAACCTCCGGGCGGGATTGTGGGTACTTGCCCTTTCGCTCCTGGCCGCCTGTGTCAGTGGCGCGGGCCAGGCAGCCAGGACGACGACCGGGCGCACCGAGATCACGGTGCCCTACCGAAAGGACTTGCAGGCTCCGGCGGGCAAGGTCCAGCGCTGGACCTACGAAGTGAGCGCGCAGAAGCAGACAGGCGGCACTGTGATCGAGGGCGCCATCATCGACAAGGCGAGCGGGCAGGTGGTTCAGCGGGGTGAGGTCGCGGAGCCGTTCGGCACCGTGGCGCTTGCAGCCGATCTCGATCCGACGCATGTCTATGAGCTGCGCTTCTCCGGTGGCGTCGGGACCGTTCCTCTGAAGCTCGTCTTCACCGAGACGGTCACCCTGGCTGACTAGACGTGGCACAGGTGTTCGGCGTGGAAGGAGGTGTTGGACGAACCACGCGTTCCAACCAGTCGGCGATTGCCAGCAGTGTGTACTTCTCGGTCTGAAATTCGAACGAACTGCAATGGGAGGAAGCAATCATGGAGGGCACTCAGCACGACGGGTATCTCAAGCGACTCCGGACGATTCAGATCAGCCGGCGGGGCCTGCTGCTGGCGACGGCGACGGCGGCAGCCGGCGCTGCTGCGTCGTCGGTGCTCGGCGCGTGCGGCGCGGTCGCGCCCGCAAAGAAGGACTCGATCACCCTGGCGCAGTCCGGCGGCGCCTCGCTTACCGACACGTTTGACCCCGGCATCACGTTTCTTATCACCACCAACCTCGGGCATATCTTCGACAACCTGCTCGGCGCCACCGACGACTTCAAGCTTCGCGCCGGTCTGGCCGAGTCCTGGAAGATCGTGGACGAGGTCACCTGGGAGTTCAAGCTCCGCAAGGGGGTGAAGTTCCACAACGGCGACCCGGTGACCGCCGGCGACGTGAAGTTCACTGTCGAGCGGATCCAGGACCCGAACTACAAGTCCAGCGGCAAGGCGAATGTCGCCAACGTGAAGGAGGTCCGGGTCGTCGACGAGCAGACGGTGCGAATGATCACCAAGATCCCCTATGCTGCACTGGGATCGCGCCTCGTCTCCCTCCTGATCGTGCCGGAGAAGTACGTGAAGCAGGTCGGGGCGGAAGAGTTCTCCCAGAAACCTGTCGGCAGCGGTCCGTACAAGTTCGTCGAGTGGAAGAAGGGCGACCGGGTTATCGTGGAGGCCAACAACGACTGGTGGGGAGGCAAGCCAAAGGTCAAGAACGTCGTCCTGCGCGACGTCACGGAGCCGTCCACCCGGGTCTCTCTGCTGCTCAGCGGCGAGGTCGACATTGTCGATCAGATCCAGCCGCAATACGTTCCGCAGATCAAGGCCGATTCCAAGCTGGAGGTCCGCCAGACCCCCAGTGCGAGAACCGTCCACGTCGGCATGAACACCTGGAAGCCCCCCTTCAACGACGTGCGCGTGCGCCAGGCGATGAACTATGCCGTCAACTGGGACAGCATCATCAAGAACGTGTCCGGGGGACTGGCCGAACGCGTCGGATCCATGAGCGCGATGACAGTCCTCTTTTCGGCAAAGCCGCCGATCAAGCCGTACCCGTACGACCCGGACAAGGCCAGGGCGCTCCTGTCGGAATCCGGCTGGAAGCCGGGGGCGGATGGCATCCTCGTGCGGGGCAGCGAGCGATTCGAGGTTGACTACGACTCGCCGGCCGGGCGCATGCTCAACGACAAAGAGATCGCGCAGGCGGTGGCGCAGGACCTTGCGAAGATCGGCGTCAAGTCCAACCTGATCCTTGCCGCCTGGCAGGTCTTCTTCGACAAGTGGAGCGCCAGCAAGTGCCAGGGCCTCTGGTGGTGGGGCTGCGGCGCCTCCCAGCCCGATATCGACTTCTGCTACACGATCAATTATGATTCACGCATCCGCGGCTACTACTGGAACGATCCCAAGAACATGGACACCCGCCTGGACAAGGAAGGTGGTGCCGTGGATGTCGGGAAGCGGCAGGAGCTGACGACGGAGATGGAGCAATTCATCCATGACCAGGCGCCGCACATCTTCGGCTTCCAGGAGGTCCATAGCTACGGGGTCAAGAAGGATTTGAAGTGGCAGCCCAGGGTGGACGAGCGCGTCTTCCTCTGGAACGCCGACTGGTCGTAAGCCATCCGGGGGGAGCGGGGTGGGTTCAGCGCACCTGACGAAACCGCAGAGGCGCAGAGAACGCAGAGAAGATCGCGGAGAAACGGGCGCCGTTGTTCGTCTG
>JACQGW010000399.1 GCA_016199325.1 Chloroflexota bacterium | reverse complement strand
GATCGAGGAGACCGAGTACAACTACCCCGTCCACATCCTCCAGTACGGGCTGGTGCCGGATTCGGACGGCGCGGGCCGCTGGCGGGGCGGCCTGGGCGTTCAGCGCGACTACCTCTTCCCGGACCACGATGCCTCGTTCACCATCCTGGCCGACCGGGCGAAGCAGGCCCCCTGGGGGCTCTTCGGCGGGATGCCGGGCAAGCTGGCGGAGTACATCCTGAATCCGGACGGCGAGGGGCGCCATCTGGGCACCAAGGTGACCGTCCAGCTCGAGACCGGCGACGTCGTGTCCTACCGGACGTGCGGGGGCGGCGGCTACGGCGACCCGTTCGAGCGCGACCCGGCGGCCGTCCTTCAGGACGTGCGCAACGAGATGGTCGGCGTCGAGCGGGCGCGGACGGCCTACGGCGTCGTCGTCAACACCGACACCTGGACGGTCGACGAGCCGGCGACGGCGGCGCTCCGGGCGGCGTCGCGCTAGTGCGGCCTGCCGAGAGAACGAACCGCCAGGACGCCAAGGACGCCAAAGCGAAAGGTTTGAGGGGTTGTGGTCGTTGAGGGATGGACGTGCCCGAGCAACTGAATGAGCTGTCGGGATGGGTGACCTGGCCGATCTCGCTCGTGGTCGGGTTCGTCCTCGGCATGCTGCTGGGCCGGTATCTGCGGATGCGCCAGGGCTGGCTCATCAGCGACATTCGCTCGCTGCTCCGGCCGCTGCTGGTGGCGGTGGCCGCGGCCATGGCATTGCTCATTCTGCTGACGGCGGCGGCGGCGGCCGCCGGGTACGTCGGCGACTTCAACGGGGCATTCAGTCTGGAGCTGGCGTTGCTCTTTACGCTGAGCACGCGCCTGCTGCCTGAGGAGCCCTGGTGGAAGTTCTGGCGGTGGCGCCGGCCGCCACCGCCGCTCACCCGGAAGCAGAAGAAGCGACGCCGGGGTCGCCGCTAGCGCCCATGTCGGAGCTCCATCGCTTCGTCGGCACGGCCGCGGTCACCTACTTGCTGTTCCTGGCCGTCTGGGGGCTGGGCGCCTATGCGCTTCGCCGCGAGCTGGGGTCCAGCTTCCGCGCCGGGCTCGCCATCGCCGAGGGGCTGCTCGTCCTCCAGGTGATCGTGGGGGTCGTCCTCCTGGTGCAGGGGTTCGTCCCCCGCGATCTGCTGCACCTCGCCTACGGCACCTTCGCCGCGCTGGGCATCCCCATCGCCACCAGCTACCTGAGCGGCAGCCACGGTCGCCGCCGGACGCTCATCTACGCGCTGGCGATGCTCTTCACCTTCGGGTTGTCGGTTCGAGCGTACATGACCGGAGCGTGACGGGTATCCTCCTTGCAGGAAGTAGGCGGGAGTGATACAAGTTGTGAGAGCAGCATGACTGGCAGGCGTCCATGCAGGAAGAGCACGCCCGATGGTCCGACAAGCCGACTCGGCCCTCGCCGGGTGCATCGGCTGCCGCGCGCCGGGCCGTCTACCTGGACATCATGCGGCGCCGAACTCGGCCGGGGAGCGGGTCCACCCTGGCCTTCCTTCGCTCCCGAAGCGTCCGTCCCATGCCGGACCTGAACGCGCTGCTGCTGGGTGTGCGCTACGTCGTCGTCGGCGGGACGGCGACGAGCCTCTACATGCCCGCCCGGACCACCGAGGACGTCGACATCCTCGTCGCCGCACCGGAAGCCTCCCAGGTGGAGCAGGCGTTGCGCCGTGCCGGGGCAACCCTGCTCGGTCGCCTGAGTATCGGCGGTACGTCGTGGCAGTTGCCCGATGGGACAAGGCTTGACGTCCTGTATTCGGTTGAGGCCTGGGTCGAGGAGGCGCTGGCCCGCCCCAACCGGGACCCGGCCGGCCTGCCAATCGTCGCGCTGCCGTACCTCGTCCTGCTCAAGTTGGAAGCCAGCCGCGGCGTGGACATCGGCGACCTCACCCGGATGCTTGGCGGGGCCGACGACGCAGCACTCGCTGAGGTGCGCGTGGTCGTCGGGAGGTATTTGCCCGACGCCGCCAGGGATGTCGAGAGCCTGATCCAGCTCGGCCTTCTGGAGTTCCAGGCTGCCACACCGCCTACCCCGGAGCTCTCGGGAACGAATCAGGCACCGGCCGGTGAGAGCGCGAGCGAGATCCGCGTGCGTGAACACGTGCGGCGTGGGCGCCGGGTGCGCGAACACCGGCGCCGCCGACCGAGCCGGTAGACTGGTAGTCCATCCACCGGGAATCGAGGAGCCCTGCTCCCTCACGGTCGCGGCATGACATCGCCATGCCATGGCGGTCCGCAAGCTCCCGTTTTGTGCCCCGCGCACAAACTTCAGGGGAGGTTTTCTGGCTACCGCACGTTGCCGCGGGTCTCGCACGCCGCTAAGGTACTCGCAGGTCATAGGTAGGACGGGCAGAAGGCTGCCGGCGGTTCAAGGCGGGTCGATGTGGCCGGCGGCCCTGCTCCTGCTTTGCGATCCTGCGCAGACGGAGGCTGATGGCATGGAATCCACGATAAGCGCGGCCGATACCTCCTGGCTGCTGCTCTCGGCTGCGCTGGTGATGCTCATGACACCGGCGCTCGGTTTCTTCTACGGTGGGCTGGTCCGGCGGAAAAACGTGCTCTCGACCATCATGCACAGCTTCTTCATTCTCGCCCTGATCAGCGTTCAATGGGTGCTCTGGGGATATAGCCTGGCATTCGGCCCGGACCGAGGCGGGATCATCGGTGGACTGGAGTGGCTCGGGCTGAACGGCGTCGGCCTGGAGCCGAACGCCGACTACGCCGCGACGGTGCCCCACCAGGCGTTCATGGTGTTCCAGATGATGTTCGCCGTGATCACGCCCGCGCTCATCACCGGGGCGTTCGCCGAGCGGAAGCGCTTCAAGGCGTTCGTCATCTTCACGCTGCTGTGGGCGACGTTGGTCTACGACCCGGTGGCGCACTGGGTCTGGGGCGTCGGCGGCTGGCTCCGCGCGCTGGGAACCCTCGACTTCGCCGGCGGCACTGTAGTCCATATTACGTCCGGCGTCTCGGCGCTGGTTGCCGCCGTGGTGCTGGGGCGCCGGATCGGCTTCGGCGAGCGGTCGATGGAGCCGCACGACGCGACGATGACGGTCCTCGGCGCCTCGCTGCTCTGGTTCGGCTGGTTCGGCTTCAACGCCGGTTCGGCGCTTGCGAGCGGTGCGCTGGCCGTCAGCGCCTTCGTCGTGACGAACACCGCCGCGGCGATGGCCGCGCTGACCTGGATGACGGTGAGCTGGCTCCACGAGCGCCGACCGAGTGTGCTCGGCGCCGCGGCGGGGGCCATCGCCGGTCTGGTCGCCATCACGCCGGCCTCGGGCTTCGTGACAGTGCCGTCGGCCATCATGATCGGCTTCGGCGCCGGCGGCATCTGCTACCTGGCCGTTCAACTGCTCAAGGAGCGGTTCGGCATCGACGATGCGCTCGACGTCTTCGGCGTGCATGGCGTCGGCGGCACCTGGGGAGCCATCGCGACGGGCATCTTTGCGACGGTGGCGGTGAACCCGACCGGCGCCAACGGGCTGCTCTATGGCAACCCCAATCAGGTACTGGTCCAGGCCATGGCCGTCGTCGCCGTCATCGCTTATAGCGCCGTCGTCACGTTCGGCATCCTGAAGCTGATCGACCTGACCGTCGGCCTGCGCGTTGCCGAGCGGGAAGAGGTGCTCGGCCTCGACCGCACCCAGCACGGCGAGCTCGCCTATCAGCACTGAGCCGGCCTGCCCAGGGATTGAACCGCGCGGAGCCGGCGAACCGCCAAGACGCCAGGATCGCCAAGATCGCGAATAAAGACTCTCAGGAAGACTCTGGAGGAGAATCGACTATGGAGCCGTTGACGCTCATCGCCCTGCTGGCGTTCCTCAGCCTGATCGTGTGCTGGATGGTCCTGCCCGCCGACGCCGCCCCCACGGGTGAGCCGATCGCGGAGGCAACACTGATGGAGGCGAGCGCGGCGACGGTCTGACGGTAGGAGCCGCAGCGAACTCGTAGGAACTCATAGGAACTCATAGGAACTCGGGGGAGCGCCCGTTGTCATGAGTCCACTGAAAAAAGGTCCATTGGCGCGGTTCACGCACCGATTCCCCGAGTGTTTCCGCCAGTCGGATACGCGCGACCCGGCTTTTTTCAGTGGACTCATGACAGTTTCAGTTGCCCAGGATCTCGCTCGCATCGGCGATCGTGTAGCGGTAGCCCTGCTCGGTCAGGAAGAGCTGGCGCTTGACGGCGAAGTCCTGGTCGCGCGTTTCGCGCGTGACCAGCGAGTAGAAATGGGCGACGGTGCCGTCCCGCTTCGGCCGGAGGATCCGGCCGAGCCGCTGGGCCTCCTCCTGGCGGCTGCCGAAGGTCCCCGAGATCTGGATGGCCACGCTCGCCTCGGGCAGATCGACCGCGAAGTTGGCGACCTTGCTGACGACCAGGAGCTTCAGGTCGCCCGACCGAAACCGCCCGTAGAGCTTCTCTCGCTCGCGGTTGGATGCCTGGCCGGTAATGAGCGGTGCGCCGAGACGGGACGCCACCGCCGTGAGCTGGTCGATGTACTGCCCGATGACCAGGACGTTCTCGTCGCGATGGCGGGCGGCCAGCTCGTGAATCACGTCCAGCTTCCCCGGATTCGTAGCGGCGATGCGGTACTTCTCCCGATCTTCGGCGACGGCGTACGCCATCCGGAGCTCGCCGTCCATGTCCAGCCGGATCTCATGGCATTCAGCCGTGGCGATCCAGCCCTCGCGCTCCAGCTCCTTCCACGGCACATCGTACTTCTTCGGACCGATCAGCCCGAACACGTCGGTCTCCCGGCCATCCTCCCGCACGAGCGTCGCTGTGAGCCCCAGCCGCCGGCGCGCCTGGATCTCCGCGGTCGCCCGAAAGACCGGCGCCGGCAGGAGATGGACCTCGTCGTAGATGATCAGGCCCCAGTCCCGCTCGTTGAAGAGCGCGAAGTGGGGGAACTCGCCGACCTCGCCGGTGTCCGGATTGACCCGCTGGGGGCGGTAGGTCAGGATCTGGTACGTCGTCACGGTGACCGGACGGATCTCCTTGCGGTCGCCGGTGTACTCGCCAACCTCGGCCGGCGACAGATTGGTCTTGTCGAGCATCTCGTGGATCCACTGCCGGACGGCGATGGTGTTGAAGGAGAGGATGAGCGTCGAGCAGCGAAGAGCGCCCATCGCCGCCAGCCCGACGATCGTCTTGCCCGCCCCGCAGGGGAGCACGATGACGCCGCTGCCGCCGCGCACGCTGCCATCCTGATGGAACGCCTCGGCGGCCAGGCGCTGGTACTGCCGGAGGGTGAAGGGCGCTCCCGACCGGGACTTCTCGCTCAGGCGGATGTCCAGGAAGCTGCCGGCGACGTAGCCGGCGAGATCCTCCGGCGGGAAGCCCAGCCGGATCAGCGCCATCTTGACGTGCCCGCGCTGGCCGGGATCGACCAGGATTCGCCGGGCATCCAGTTGGGCGAGGAGGTAGGGCTGGAGCTTGCGGTTGTGCCAGACCTCGGCGATGAGCGCCGGGTCCTCGGCCGTCAGAAGCAGGCGTCCGTCGTCGCGGATGAGCTTCAGCCGGCCGTACCGGTTGACCTGCTCGAGGATCTCGGTGCGGACGTTGCCCGGCAGATCGAACTTGCTGAAGGCGGCCAGCGCATCGAGGATCTCGGCGGCGGTCATGCCCGTGGCTGCCGCGTTCCAGAGGGAGAGCGGCGAGATCCGGTACGTATGCACGTGCTCGGGCGATTTCTCCAGCTCGGCGAACCGGACGAGCTGGTCTCGGGCCTCCTCGTACAGGGAGTGGTCCGCCTCCAGAAGAATCGTCCGGTCGCTCTGGACGATGACGGGTCTAGATGGGTCGTACGGCACGAATGAATCCTCTGCTCGGCGTGTTCAGCGGGCTGACGCTTTCCTCAGAGGGAATGGTAACGAAGATCAGGGGAAGGAGTCAAGGCATCCGTGTAAGGGCTGAACCCGAAGAAGCCATCTGGTCGAGAAGAATCGAGGATGAGCAAGAGACCGGGGGAATTCCTTTCCCCGCGGTCGATTCGATCATCATCTATGATGACCGAGCGCCATCCATCCTGCTGGTAGCCCCTCACCTTGTCCCGGGGACCGTCAAGGTATTTGTCATGGTCGACGCCATGTCTTCACCGGATAGATCCGTGTTGCGGGCCTGCCTGGATCAGTTGGTCTTCGGTACGGCGATTCATGTCGTGGCGGTCTACCATGTCGGCGGCCTGGACTACGAGCTTCGTTTCCCCGACGGCGGTGCTGTTCGCCTCCGACAGCTCCATCCCTCGATGCAGTCCAAGATCTGGCATGTGCTCAACGATATTGCCCTGCTGGGAGCACGGTACCCCGACTACGAGGCGAGCACGCCCAGGAGAATCCCAGCCCCGGACCGCCTCGATCCCTCGCAACAGATTGACCAAACAAGCAAATAGCTCTTTGGCGTCTTTCTTGGCGCTCTTGGCGCTCTGGCGGTTCGGCTAGCCGAGGACGACCATCAATACGGTGGGCGGATCGCCCAGAGAATGGCCCAGCCCAGGAATCCGGCGGCTGCCAGCCAGGCCAGGCTGGTCATCGCCAGACCCTCGAGGTCGATCGGTTGCGTGCGCAGTTGCCTGCCGCGTAGTCTCGCCTGATTCCTCGTCATCGGTGCATCGCCTCCATATCAGTCGCATCCGGACTCGATGTCTTCTGAAGCAAACAGCGTGCCAGCACTCAGACCAGAAACCATCAAACCAGAAACTCCGCTCTTGCGGTCTAGAGGCAGGGATCCTCGATCTGGCGCACCGTCAGATTCGAGCGGTCGTGCTCGCCCTCGGCGAGGGAGAAGACCGCCAGGCCGTCGAACCACTTCTGCAGTCGGCCCGACTGATCGAACAACCCGAGGTCGAGCTTGTAGATCTCCTCCGGCACGAGGTCGGCGAACGTGAGACGGAGACGGCCGGCAGCAAGGGGCCTGAGCCCGACGACGCGCTGGGCGGTGACCTTCTTCGGCTTCTCGTCGAGCGGATGAAGGAAGAACTGGGCGGTGAACTGGCCGCCCTCCCGTACCGCCAGCTCGATCTCGGCGGTGATCGCCCGCTGTAGCGGCTGGACGTCGGCCACCCGGGCGCTGAAGGGCTGCGGGATCAGCGCAGGGGGGTTGCCGGGCGGATTGGTCGTCCCCAGGTTGGCCTCCTGCCAGCGGGGCCGGATCCAGTCGAGCCAGCGCGTTTCAGCCCGGAGGAAGCTGCCGGCGTCGTCGCCGCCCCAGTAGCTCCAGGGGAACGCGCCGGCATAGCCCTGGCGATACGCCACGTCGAGCACTCGGTCGAGCGAGTAGTACTTGCTTCCGCTGGCCGGAAACTCGCCGATGACGATCGACCGGTCGAGGCCGTACTGGCTCGCCGGCACGTCGAGCGGATCGTAGGGCTCGACCCAGTCATACCAGCTAAAGCTGTAGTAGTCCAGCCCCACCCCGCGCCAGTACTGCATGTTCCGCGGCCGGTTGGCCTCGACGGTGGCCAGCGCCGGGCTGTATCGATGGATGGCGTCGGCGATGCCGCCGACCAGGGCGCGTACGTCGGCGAGCGGGATCTTCTTCCGCCAATCGCGCTCGGTGGTGATCTCGGCGATCCCCCATTCGGGCTCGGCGATGATCTCGTAGGCGACGACCCGGGGGTGGCCGCCGACGTGCTTCAGCAGGGGGATGATCGCCCGCTCGATCAAGGAGCGCCGCTTCGCCGGATCGGTGACGGTGTTGGCATGGCCGCCGATGTGGACCGCGCCCTGGTGGCAGTCGACGATCCAGAAGGAAGACGAGAGCAGCGTGAACACGAGGTACAGGTCGTGCCGCTCGGCCAGCGCCAGGGCGGCGTCGACGTCGTCGAAGAACTCGGGGTCGAGGCCGGTCACGCGGCCCTCCGCGTCGAACTCCGGGCTGTAGCGTCCGTCGTTGAAGATCCGCCACTTGACGACCCGGATGCCGCGAGCCGCCATGTTGGCGAAGTCGGTCTCGATCTCGGCCAGGGCGGTCGGCTGGGCGACCCCCGAATAGCCCCAGCCACCGGTGCCGAAGTCCTGATAGCTCTTCCAGGGGTAGTTCACGCCGGCCAGGAACGCCGAGCGGCCATGAATGAGCAGTCGATGGCGCGCCTGCCACCAGCCCTGGAGATCGGCGGTCGCCAGGAGCAGCGCGAGGGCCACCGACACCGCCGTCGTCGGCAGCCGCCAGGGAATGCCGCGCATCCGGTCCATGAGCTGTCGCATGCTCCCCACTGTTCGCGTTGTCCGGCCGGGCCGACAACGCCATGCGCAACTCCCGTGCCGGGGAGAGCAGTTACGGAAAGGTCACCCGAATCCGGCGCGGGAAGCGATGGGAGTACTGGAGGTGGAGAACCCCGGCCGTCGCGTCGTACCAGTAGCCGGACCGGCTTCGGTCGTCGGGCTCAATGGCCCGAAGCGGCCGGCCGTCCATCGTCACCGCGGCCGGCTCCGGCGCGGCCAGATGCAGGCTCCCCCGGATGCCGGCCGGGCCCCGCACGGTCAGATCGAGCCGCCGGCCATCCAGGCGGGCGGTGAAGGAGCTGTTGGTCCACAGGACGCCCGGCTCCCGGCGCAGAATGATGAGGCGGAAGCTCCGGCCGGCGAGGTCGGCGGCCAGATCGCCCGACACCTGGAAGAACCGCCCCTCCTCGACGTCGTAGGCGGTGTAGACCATGCCTGGATCGAGGCCCAGCCCGGCAAGGGACGCCGTAATCCGCCGCGGGAGATCGGCCCGGTTGATCAGGCCGAGAGAGGTGGTGTCCCGTACAGTCGTGGCGAAGTAATCGGGGAAGAGCCCCGGCCCGAACCGCGTCTCGCCGGCGAACGCGTTGGAATGGACCAGAAGGCTCCGGTACGCCGCCAGCGCCTCCGGCGAGAGGGTCGTCAGGTCGAAGCTGAGCGCCACCTGCGTCCCCAGCGCCAGGCCGGCTCCCAGCCACCAGCGGTTGATAGTCGAACCGTTCGGGGGCTCGTAGACGTTGCCCATGTTCGATCGCTGGCCGAGCAGACGGCGCTGCACGATCGCGTAGTCCACTTTCTCCTGCAATCCTGGGAACGGGTAGGGGTTGCTGAAGGCGGGAAAGTCGTCGCCGTAGTAGAAGGCGTGCGCATAGGGGTTCGCCACGACGGGGATGAGCCAGCCGGCCAGGAGAAAGGCGTCCGGCTTGAGCGCCGTCGCCTCGCGATGGACGAACCGGTAGATGTCCATCGCTTGATCGGCGACGGTATCGACCAGGCCGAAGAAGTCGACCGTGTCGGGCGTGAGGAGCGCGCCCTCGGCATTGCCCAGGCCGTCGATCTTGATCCCGTCCATGTCGTACTCGATCAGGAGGTCGGAGATCACGGCCGCCCAGTAGGCGCGGACCGCCGGCCGGTCGAAGTCGAAGGCGAAGCTCTGGCGGGTCTCGTCACCGCCCAACTCGATGAGCCAGTCGGGGTGCTCTTCGATGATCTTCCGGAGGCCGAGCCAGTCGCCGGAGCGCCGGCGGCTGTCGAGGTAGGGCGTCGAGATGTAGCCGACCACGCGGACGCCGCGACTGTGGGCGTAGTCCACCAGGGCGCGCAGCCCCGAGGGGAACTTGGCCCGGTCGACGTTGCGCCATTCGGCCCCCTCCCGTCCCTCGGCCACGTACCAGCCCGCGTCGACGAGGACGTGCCAGGGGCCGAGGTCGGCAAGGTTCTCGGCGATGTAGTCGATCTGGGCGCGCAGCTTCTCCTCGTCGATGGCGACGTTGAAGGCGTACCAGGAGATCCACTGGTATTTGACCCAGGCAGGAAGCGGCGCCGGCGGGTAGAGCGCGGCCATGATGCGCTTGAACCCGGCGTGGCTGGCACGCAGGTCGACGCTCGGCGGCAGCTCGACATACAGGCGCGGCGAGGCCGCCTCATCCGCCGGCCTCGGCTCACGGCGCGGGCCGGCGCTCAACCCGATCCGGCCGACGACCGAGCCGGCCTGGCGTTGGACGGCAAAGCGCGTGGGGCCGTTCGCCTCGTCAATCGCCGCCAGGAGCAGTCCACGCCCGGACTGCTCGCTCCACAGATACAGCGGCTGGCCGGGGCCGATGCTCTCGCGCCGGAGCATCCCGTCGTCCTGGATGGCTGCGTGGCGGAGCCGGCTGAAGCTGGTGACGTACTCGGCTCCCCCGCCGAGGACGGTCTCGCCGGCTCCGGGATCGAGGAAGTGGAACCGGAGACCGGCGGTATCGATCGCGCCGCGCACGGCCAGGTCGTAGAGGACGTACGGCCGTTCGGCGAAGAGCGCGAGCCGGACGACGACGACGCCGCTGCCATCCCGAAGCGGATACTCGGCGACGACCCGCCGGCCGCGGCCGAAGGGCGCCGCTTCGACCTCCTCGGCCGTCCAGCGGCCGGGCTCGGCATCCGTGGCAAGGCGGTAGGTTGGCTCGGCCGAGCGGTCCAGCGAGACCGCCGGGCTCACCCGGTCGAAGACGAGGCGCCGAGAGCGCCGGTCCACCAGGCCGAGCCGGCCACGCCAGACGCCGTCCAGGCCGAGGACGAAGACGAGGTGCTGGTTGCCCAGCGCGACCCAGCCGGCCGCCGGCTCGTGGATCACCTGGACTCCCCGCTGATCGGGTTGCCCGCTTGCTCGCTCGATCTCGGCCAGCAGCTCGGCGCTGCGCGCAGCCAGGTCGCCTTCGTCCTCGACCTGCTGGGCGGTCCGCCGGGCGCGGTCTGACCGGACCCGTTCCTGCCAGGCACGGTCGAACAGCGGCGTCCCGACCACCGGCCGGAGCAGCCTGGCGTCGGCCCAATCGGCGTACAGCGGCGTCTCGGTCTGGCGGACGTCGACGACCGCCAGGCGAAGCGCGCGGGCGCCATTCAGCGTCACCTCGATGACGACCGGTGGATCGCCCCTGCGGAGCACGTCGCTCTCGTAGCGGAGCACCTCGTCGACGAACAGGAGGAAGCGGGCGCCGTTCGGTCCGGGCGGGGTTGCATCGTCGACGCCGATGCGGGCGGTGAACTGATCGTAGAGGCCATCCAGGTGGTAGACGATCTCGGACACCGGCACCGTGCCGAGGCCGCGGTCGAACGTCTCGCCTGCCAGGCTGAGCGGTCCGCCGGCGAAGGCGCGATCGAGCGCCGGCCGCTGCTGATTGGCCACGCCAAGCCAGCCGGTGCTCGCCTCGTGCCAGCTCAGCTCGCTAAGCCACACCCACTCGCCAACCACCGAGCCCTCCGGGCTGAGCGTCACGGCCATGCCCCGCAGTCGCCAGCTCAGCAGCAGAAAGAGCAGGAGGCAGCAGCCCGCGACGACCAGCCACACTCGCCGCCCCATTCTGGCGCGCTTCACGGAAAGAGCGAACCGCCAGGACGCCAAGGACGCCAGGACGAAGGGTTTGGGGGTTCCTGGTTTGTGGGTTCTGGGCATCGCTGGCACCGTCGCGAACCAGTACACAAACCAGAAACCAGAAACCAAGAACCAGAAACCCCATTCTTGGCGTGCTTGGCGTCTTGGCGGTTCAACATTTCTGCACGCTACGCCAGCGTCGGGCGCCGGGGACGGTCGCCAGGAGGCCGGCGCCGACGGCGAGGAGTGTCAGGGCGCTGAGCAGGGCGCCTACTTTGACCGAAGTGGGGTCGAAGACGAAGACGATCGTGTGGTCCCCCGGCGGCAGCGGGACCGCCCGAAAGAGCACGTCGGCCTGGTAGATCGGCCGCTCCTCGCCGTCGACGTAGGCCCGCCACCCGGGATAGTGGCGATCGCTCAAGAACAGAAGGCTCGGCCGATCGGCGCGGGCTCGGACTTCGACCCGCTCGCCGGCGTAGGAGACGACTTCAGCCGATCCGCCGGGCGCCGCCTCGGACCCGCCGGCCAGGCAGGCCAGCGCCGCCGGATCCTCGACGACCGCCCGGCGAAGCGGGTCGAAGTCGAAGCGCGTCATCTCCCGCAGCGCCTCAGTCTGGCCGGACGTGAGCGTCGCCTTGCCGACGACGAACGCACGCGGCAGCGCCGTGGGCCGCTCATAGATGGCGACCTCGTGATCCTCGAAGACGGGCCGCTCGGCCTGCAAGCGCGGCGGAATGCGCGCGCGATGGACGACCACGTACTTGACGCCCATGACGTCGTACAGCCGATTGTCGAGCCGCGTCGCCTCATTCATGTAGGCGATGTGTCGGCTCGGCAGGAGTGAGCTGTAGCCGTTGGCCTCGGCCACCTTCCAGGGCAGGAGCTTGTTCGGCCAGGTCTCCCAGACCGGCCAGAGCGAGGCGACCCGATGGAGCCCGTTGTGCTCGACGAGGAACTGGACGGCCGGGCCGTCGTTCATGGTCCGCTCGATCGGGACCCGCGGATGGAAGTCGCGGGCGAAGAGAACCAGGTCGGCCGCGGCGAGGAGGACGAGCCCCACCCGAAAGACGGCGCCATGCCGCCGGACCAGGCACCAGACCAGGAGGAGCAGGAGGCTCAGACCGAGCCAGGTGAAGGACTGCTCGGTCCAGCGACTGAACGGGTCGAGCGAGGTGAGGAAAGCGCCGAACGGGTCTTGCACGGCCGGGATCTCGACGTTTCGCCCTCGGTGGGCGAGATACGGCGCCAGGAGAAGGCTGGAGGCGGCGTCCCGGTTCATCGCCGCCCACTCCCGCACCTGCCAGAAGACCACCGGGAGGGCCAGCCCCGCCACCGTCAACACAACCAGCGACCGGCGCAAGGCGTGCAGGAGCGGTCCGGAACGATGTCGGCGGTCGTCGAGGACGCGCGTGATGCTCTGGAGGCCGAAACCGGCCAGCATGGCGAGGGCGAAGAGGGCGAGGTAGAGATAGCGCGCTGGGACGCGAGTCGACCAGAAGACCGGGAGCTGCCGGATCAGGGCGTACAGGTTGATCGGCGAGGAGTCCGCGAGCGCCAGAAGCACCGCGACGCCGAAGACGCCAGCAAAGAAGATCACCCAGCGACTTGCGACCACGGGTCGGTCGGCTGCCGGCTGCACGCCGGCGACAGCGCGCGAGGCTCTGCGGAAGAGGGCGATGGCTCGACCGCCCATCGAGACGACCGCCAGCGTGAGGGCCAGCATTGCCAGGATCAGGGGCGCGATGCCGCCGTAGGCCGTCGTGTCCCACCGGAACCAGGGCGACCAGTAGGCGCCGCTCGGGTTCCGGAAGAAGGGAGAGGTGTAGGTGCCGGCGGGATCGCGGAAGAAGTACGGAAACAGCAGCGTCAGAAGGTTCTGCGGCGGCGGCGCGAACGACGTCGCGAACTCGTGGGACACCGCCTGGCCGCGGAACGAGAACGTGCTCAGCTCGTAGAGCGGCAGCAGTTGCACCGCGGCCACGCCGAGGCCGACGGCGACGACGACCAGCAGGACCGCGAGGCCCGAGAGAAGACCGCCAGCGAACGAGTGATGAGTGATGAGTGATGAGTGATG
>JACQGW010000407.1 GCA_016199325.1 Chloroflexota bacterium | reverse complement strand
TGCTATCGAGATTGACACAATCTTCCGTACACTACCTCTTGAAGATGCGCTTGCGGATTCGAGCCGACTCACGGCCGATCTGGTTGCCCGTCTGCTGCACCTGCTTCCAGACGTCCTGGAGCCAGCCGCCGGCTTTCACGTTGGTCTTGACGTTCAATGCGATCACCACTCCTTCTATCCATGCGTGCGATGCGTTCATCCGACCGCGTTCGCACGCTTTGGCAGCCTGATCACTTCTGGCGTTTGCTAGCCAACATGCTTTTAAGTATTGCCGCGTCCTGATGCAGCACTTCCTTCAGGTCCTTCCACCAGCCCCCCGCCTTGACGCTCGTCGAAACCTTCATCGAACATACTCCTTCTTTGATGGTTGTGGCGCCCCTGTGGCTGCGCGACCCCATCGGGGCTAGTCCTCGTCCTGGCCCGCCTTCACGTGGGTCTTGACCTTCACCAGTATCACCTCCCTTGCACAAATCGTTCAGGCAACGTTCTGCCGGCTCGTATCGTTCCCCGCTGACGGGCGCCGCATCGACACCCTGAGCGAAGCGAAGCGTTTCGCGGCGCTTGAGGGCGACAAAGCCATTGGCTGCCTCGTCAACACGGGAACTCGATCGCCCTGCGATCACCCGAGTCACGCGATCGACGTGCGACGGGGCGGCAACCCTGCTCCTGCCTCCCCCAGGATCCTCTTCCATTCCGGCTTCATCCTCGCCTCAGGCAACAGCGTCACCCCAGGCAAGATCCCCGTCCTGACAGGCAGAAAGGTCTTCTTGCTGCCCTCCCAGCTCAGCCCCGCCTTGACGTTCGTCGAAACCTTCACCGGACACCCTCCTTTGTCTTGTTGATGTCTCGTTGACGTATCACGCCGTCACCGCCCGGGCCGTCGTTCTGTCCGACCGCGCTTCCACCGGCGCCGTCGACGGTCCCTTCACGGGACCGTCGTCCCGCACCGGGCCGATCTTCTCCTGCCCGCCAGGCTGCCGCGCCATGCTCCGCAGGACGTCGGCGAATACGGCGTGATCCGCCGCGGCCCGCTCAATCGCCTGCCGCACGTGCCCTCGGCGCGCCCGATCGGACGCCAGCACCAGCTCGGGCGGGTTGGCGGCCAGTCCGGCCTCCACCACCTTCCGATACAGATCGGCGACAAAGACCTGATTCCGCCGGTCGTCGGGGGCATTCTGCCAGCGATTGAAGGAAACGAAGGGGGCCAGGTCGTGGGCGGTCCAGACGGCCAGGCAGTAGTGCAGGACGATCGCTTCCGTCCCACGCTTGAGATCATCTGCCACCTGCGGGCCGGCCAGCCAGCCCAGGTCGAACCCGACCGACCGGCAGAACGTCGAGACCTGTCGGACGAACGCGGCCTGTTGCTGCTCCGTCAGGCCGGCCAGCCAACCGGCAAACTGCCGGGTCTCCGCGGACACGGCCTCGGCGAGCGCCGACTCGGGGGTCGTCGACCTTTCGGTGGCCCAACGCTGAAGCTGCTCCGCCACAGGCGAGCGGCCTCGACGCAGCCGAAGCCAGCTCAACCGGCCGTCGCCGGCGCGCCCGGCCTCCGGGAGGATCCTGCCGGCAGCCGGCACGACCGGCGCCCCCAGGCGCCCGAAGACGAGCCAGAGAACAACCGCGCCGGCGAGGATCAGGAGCAGCACCGTCATCGTCATTCACGTCCAACCGGTTGGTCGAAGCCCCGCGGATGGGTTCGTAGTCGGCGCTTGAGCACCTGGGGGCCAGGCGCCTAGGCGCCAACTACGAACCATTACATCACGCTTGACGGACTCCTAGCCCGGGCAATGGTCGCGGAGGCTGCGAAACCCTAGCCGGGGGAAGCGGTGATCCCACGTCCGACCAGGCGCGGCCGCTGCGTCACCCCGAGCGAAGCGAAGGGTCTCCCGGTGTGGGGAGATGCTTCGCTCAGCATAACGGGTGGACGGGTGCGACGACGTCACGAATCAGCCGGAACTGGTACGAGACGGCCCTGCAACCGCGTGCGAACTAGTCCGCCCTTGTGCTATGAACTCGTTCGCTGTATTCTCGCGCTGAACATGCCGCCTGTCAAGTGGCCGGCTGCTCTGCTTGAGAAACCCTCCCGGCGCCCCATGGTCCTCGCCAGGATAGCAGCCGGACAGGCTGACCGCAAGGGTGCTGGCACCCAGATCAACCTGGGGGTTAACTCCCGAATCAACAGGGGTTCCGATACGGCGAGGTTTGCGCTAGACTATCGGGGAGCTCGGGGCAGGAAGGGAGCGATCTCGGTGCAGCAGGATCCCGAGGGCCTGGAGGGGCTGGCCTGGCCGCCGGCCCGCTTGGGTGAGGCGATTGAGCTGCTGGCCAGAAGGGCCGGGCTGCTGCCGGGCCCGGTGGAGGCGCCGGCCCCGCCGGACAACCTGGATCAGGCCGACGAGGCCACGCTGGGCCAATGGGTGGACCGCGTCGCCGCGCAGTTGGGGATCGAGGCGGAACCGGTCGCATCGGCCTTTGCCGAGGTGGCCCGGATGGTCCGCCGGGCGGCGCCGGCCATCCTGCGCTTGCCACGGGACGATGCCGACGTCGCGCCGCGCTTCCTCGCACTGCTCGCGGGCGGCGAGCGTCTGACCCTGATCGGCGCCGATCTCCAGGCGCGGCGGGTGCCGGCCCAGGTCGTCGAGGACGCCATGTGTCGGGACCTCGTCGCCGCGCGCGTCGGTCCCGTCGAACAATTGCTGGCGGATGCCGGCGTTCCTGAGCGACGGCGCGAGCGGGCACGGCGTGCCATTGTCCAGGAGCAGTTGTCGGCTGCTCGAGTGGCCGGCGGCTGGATCCTGCGCCTGTCGCCGGCCGCCGGCATGTGGCAGCAGGCCGTCGAGGCCCGCATCTACCGCCCCCTGCTGGTGCTCCTTGGCGCCACCCTGGGAGAGCAGCTCCTCTCGCTGGTCTCCTGGTGGGTCGTCGGGCGCAGTGCGCTGACCGGCCAGTTCGATCCCGCCTGGATCATGGCCTGGGGATTGACCCTGTTCTCGATGATCCCGCTCCAGCTCCTGGTATCGTCGTCGCAGAGCAGCTTTTCCGTCGGACTGGGGGGCATTCTCAAACAGCGGCTCCTGTACGGGGCGCTGAAGCTCGCACCGGACGCCGTTCGCCATCAGGGCATGGGCCAGTTCATCGCCCGCATCAACCAATCGGAAGCCGTCGAATCGATGGGCTTCAGCGGCGGACTGCTCACCGTCGTCTCTATCGTCCAGCTCGCGACGGCCTTCGGCGTCCTGGCGCTGGGCGCGGGCGGCTGGATTCACGCCGGGCTGCTCTTCCTCTGGACGGCGGCCACGGTTCTCGCCGGCTGGCAGTACTACCGATACAGCGTCTCCTGGATGAATCGCTACAACGCCATGAGCAACAACCTGGCGGAGCGGATGGTCGGCCACCGCACCCGTCTGGCCCAGGAGGACCATCGGCGCTGGCACGTCGAGGAGGACCAGGAGCTCGATCTCTACATGCGGCTGTCGGAGCGGCACGATCGGGCGGGGATCGTCCTGGCGGCGATCCCGTCCTCCTGGCTGGTGGCGGGCCTGGCCGGCATCGCGTTCCCCCTGCTGGCCGGCCAGCAAACGCTGACCGGGCTGGCCGTGAGCGTCGGCGGCGTCTTGCTCGCCCACCAGGCGCTGAGTGAGATCGTCGGCGGCATGGAGAGCCTGGTCGGGGCGGCCCTGGCCTGGCAGCAGGTCGCGCCGCTCTTCCAGGCCGCCGCCGAGCCGGAGGACGCGCACTCGCCGGCGTTGTTGCCGCAGAGCGACGCGCGAGACAAGACGCAGCCGCTGCTACTGGCGACCGGGGTGGACTTCCGCTATCGGCCGCAGGGCCAGCTCGTGCTCCGCGGGTGCGATCTGCGCATCCAGCCGGGCGATCGTGTCCTGCTCGAAGGGCCATCGGGCGGCGGGAAGACGACCATGGCCGCCGTCCTGGCGGGCCTGCGCGCCCCGGAGGCCGGCCTGCTGCTCCTGTGGGGCTACGATCATCACAGCCTGGGGCCGCGGCGCTGGCGCCAGCGGGTCGCCGTGGCGCCGCAGTTCCACGAGAACCACGTGTTCACCGAGACGATGGCGTTCAACCTGCTGATGGGGCGGCGCTGGCCGCCGGGCGACGACGACCTGGCGGAGGCGGAGGCGATCTGCCGGGAGCTCGGGCTGGGCGATCTGCTCGACCGGATGCCGTCCGGGATGCAGCAGATGGTTGGCGAGAGCGGCTGGCAGCTCTCGCACGGCGAGCGGAGCCGGGTCTTTATCGCCCGTGCTCTGCTCCAGAAGGCCGATCTGATCATCATGGACGAGAGTTTCGGCGCCCTCGACCCCGAGAACCTCCAGCGCGCCCTGCGCTGCGCCATCGAGCGCTCGCCCACGCTGCTCGTGATCGCGCATCCGTGAGGGGGCAGCTACTCCGCATCTCGCAACCTCGCCAGCTCCTCAGCCGTCAGGTCCAGGTCCAGCGTGCCCAGCGATCGGCGGAGCGCGGCGAGCCGTCGGCTGCGGATAGCTTCCCGGAGCGCCAGCTCGACGGTGGCCCGAATGCTCTCCGTGCCCAACACCAGCCGCGCTTCGTCCAGGAGCTTGTCGTCGATCACGATGGTGCATCTCATCAGTGCATCCCTCACCGGTGCAAGATCACGCCGCTACCACGATACGCCGATTGAAGGGTAAGCGCAACTCGGATCCGGCCCGTCGCAATTCCCTAACTGGTGCATCCGGCAAGTCACTCGCGCCTCTGGACGACTCCCCGTCTGTCATGCTGAGCCGCGGCGAGCAACTGTCATCGCTGATTCGAAATCGCGCCAGCGGGCCCACGAGCAAGAGCGGCAGGGTCGTGTTCAGGCCGGCAGACGCGGCGAGACCGAAAGCCGTGGCGGTGCCCGGCGGGACCGGCACAATCTTCCGGGAAACCACACGAGCGCCGAAGCCCTATCTCTGCGACGTCCGACCGATCCGCACGACCCGGTGGTTGTCGGTATCGGCGACGTAGATGTTTCCCTGCGAATCGACGGCAATACCGTGTGGCCGAACGAACTGCCAGTCGCCGGTCCCTTCGCTGCCCCATTGGGCGACAGGTTCGCCGGCCGGCGAGAACTGCTGGATGCGGTGGTTCAGCGTGTCCGCGACATAGATGTTTCCGTACACGTCTACCGCGATCCCGTGGGGCTCTGCCAACTGCCCCGCCCCGTTCCCGTACTGACCAACCTGGAGCAACGGCTGTCCGATAGGCGAGAACTTCTGGATGCGGTGGTTTCCGGCATCGGCGACGTAGACGTTTCCCGCGGAGTCGACTGCCACGCCCGTAGGCATCTCCATTGCCCCAGCGGCGCTGCCCTTCCGACCCCACGAAGTTATGGACTCGCCTGTGCGCGAGAACTTCGTGATCCGGTGATTCCCCATCTGGGCCACATACACATTTCCGAACACGTCCACTGCCACCCCCTGAGGACAGAACAGGTCCACCCAGGAATGGTGACTACCATCCCAGTATCGTTCCCGGTATTGTTTCAACGCTGTCAGAGGCTTCCCTTCTCTCGAGAACATGAAAACAATGCTTCGCCCAGAGTCCGACACGTAGATGAATCCGCGCTCATCTACCGCGATGGCACATGGGCACCACGAAAGATCGTCCGTGCGAAAACTGCGCTGCGCCCACCTGATCAGGAATGCACCCCCTTGGGGGAACCGCCGGAGCCGGTGTCGCGTAGATTCAGCCACGTACAGATTATCCTGCTTGTCCACCGCGATGCCGTCGGGCAAGTCGAGTCGCGCCAGAACGATCTCCCACTTGACGTTCGGTTTGCTCGGGACGACTGGCTCGATCAGGTTGGGCTGGCTCATCGGCGCCACCGGTGTCCGACTTGCCCGAGTCGTCGGTGCAGCTTGGCTCCCCGTTGATTGTACGAACGGCTCGCGGTCGCTCAGCGCTGTTAGCATCTTCGCTGCACCACCGTACCGGCCCTGCCGGTTCGGGTCCGTTGCCTTACGAACGATCGCCAGGAGATCCCGCGGACCACCCGGCCACGCCTCCTCGAGGCTTCGTCCGGCCGGGAGACCCGCCTGCCCGGTGAGCAACCACCATAGCAGGACCCCCACGCTGTACAGGTCGGTGCGCTCGTCGGGTGGCGCGCCGCCGCGCAGCCAGGCCGGCTCGGCAAAGGGGTGACTTGGCTCCAGCGATAGGCCCCCGGCACTGCCGGCTACCGCGGCGGGAGCACCAGTCGGCCAGGCCAGGCCAAAGTCGAGAATCTTGACGAGGAGATCGTCCGGCTGGCGCGTGACGATGATGTTGCCGGGATGCAGGTCCCGATGGACCAGTCCGGCCCGGTGGACTTCGGCAAGGCCCTGCAGGACCTGCCCGACGATCTCGACCGCTCCTTCGGGAGCGAGCCTGCCGCCGGATGTCGCGACGTGTTGCCACAGCTCCTGGCCCTGGACGTATTCGTAGAGCAGGTAGGGTGGATCGCCCGGGACGACGTCGAACAGGCGGGCGAGATGGCGCCAGTCCAACCCTTCTCGCTCCAACCGCACGATCCGCTGCGCCTCCCGGTTGACGGCGCGGGCCAGTGCCGGATGCCGTACCACCTTCAGCGCTCGGTTGACCGCCTGGACTGCCGTGTTCTCGACGAGCCAGACCTCGCCGAAGGCGCCTCGCCCCAGCCGCCGCACCAGGCGCCAGTGGTCGCCGACGATCTGCCCCGGCGCGAACGTTTCCGATGCTTCACTGCCGGCGAGCACCCGGACGTCCGAAGGCACTTCACGCAGCCTGAGCCCGAACAGGAGTGTCAGCGGCTCGGCGAGGTGCTTCTCGATTCCGGCCGGGAGCGCCGACTCGTGCGCCGGCGGCGGGGTGCTCTTCAGCAACGACCGGGCCGTGTGCTTCTCGATTCCCGTCGGGAGCGCCGACTCGTCCTCGCGCAGTGCATGCTGGACTGCGAGCCGCACGGCGCCGTCACGGGCCAGGCGCCGGCCGACGTCCAGACCCGTCACCTCCATTTCGTCCTGGACAACGCTCGCCGCCAGGATCGCCGGATCGGCCACGGCAACGACGAGCCGGCAGCGCACGGCAGACGGGCCGCCGCCGGTCCCGGTCAGGCCGCCGACCTGGAGCGGTATCTCAAACTGATCCGGAGGAAACAGGACAACGCGATCACCCGCGGCGATGGCGACCAGCGAGGGGCCGGCAGCGCCGGCCAGACTGCCGCCGCCCGCCGCCTGGAGCACCAGCGCCAGGCCCGGCGAGGCGAGCGCCAGGTGCGGTGGCGGCGTCGGCTCCGACGGGACGACCGCGACCTCGATCAGGGTGCCCTCGCTGGGCTGCCAGACGCCGGTCGAGAAGTCGAACATACCACCTCAGCCCGTGCCGCTAGCTGCCGTGCTCGCGCTGGAACTCCTCGATCTCGCGGAGAATGGCCCGCGGGATCTGCCGTGGGGGGTTGGACTGGAACGCGATGTCGAGGTCTTCCTTCGTGAGGCGGACTTCGACCGGTTCCTCGGCCCCAACGCCACGGGCCTCCCGATCTCTGGCCGTCCGCCGGGCGGCGCCCAGGCGCGCCTCCCGCGCCACCAGCGCCACGTCGGCGGCGCTGTAGCCCTCCATTGCTCCGGCAATGGCCGCCAGGTCGACGTCGTCTTCCAGCGTGATCCCTTTCATTTCGATCCGGAGAACCGCCTCCCGCATCGGCAGATCGGGGAGCCCGACGTACACGTGGTAGCCCAGGCGTCCGCCACGGATCAGGGCCGGGTCGACGGCTCTCGGGTGGTTGGTCGCGCCGATCACGAGCATCCAGTTCTCAACCGGCTGCAGACCGTCGAGGAGCGACAGGAACGTGCCGACCGACCGGTCGGAGATGGTCGACCCGGACCCCCGCGCTGGGAACAGACTATCGATCTCGTCGACGAACACCACCGAGCGCGGCTCGGCTTTCGCCTGGGCCATCAGCGCCGCCAGGTTCTTCTCCGTCTCGCCCACCCACTTGCTGACGAGCTCATTCGCGTTCATCGCGAAAAAGGCACAGTCGAGCTCGCCGGCGACTGCACGAGCAAAGTACGTTTTCCCCGTCCCCGGCGGCCCGTACATGAGGACGCCGAAGCCGCGCGGGATCTTGTAGGCGTCGTAGACCTCCGGGTGCCGGAGGGGCTCGACAATTCGGCTCGTCACGAACTCCTTGAGCCGGTCCATACCGGCGACATCGGCCAGCTTCAGGTTGGGCCGCTCGACGAGCGACCAATCCTGACGCCGTTTGTCGTCCGAGCCGGAATCCGGCTGATGGCTCTGGCGCTGGGAAGCCGGCCGCGAATCGGCAGAGCTCCCCGCCGCCGCTCGCGGCGCCGGCGCCCTGGCCATGATCTCCCGAGCCAGGTGCTGGTACTCCTCCGACGCGTCCACCAGGTGCTGGCGCCAGGATGCGTCGCGAGTGCGCTCGGCGAGTCGGACGGCGCGCTCGGCTGCGAGCAGCAGCTCGTCCGCTGCCGCACCGTAATCGCCCGCCTGCCAGCGCTGGAGCGCTCGCCGCTCGGCTCGCTCGATCGCGTCCAGCGTCATGATGGCTCACCTCGGGTCCGGCGCAGGCCGGTCCGGTCCTCCTGGATCGAGCGCAGCCGCTCCTCGGGGCTGAATGCTTTCGTCTTGCCGGCGTCGGCCGCTGCCTCTTCTGGCCGGCGCTCGCGGCGCTCCCGCGGCGCCTCCCGCTCGGAATCGACCTCGTCTTTCAGGCCTTCCATGAAGCCCTCGACGACCGGATCGGAGCGATCGCGACGCCGTTCGAGGTCGCCGGCCGACCCGTAGGCTTCTGACAGGTGATCCAACTCGTCCAGCATCGACTGCATCTGGCGCTCGAAGCTGGGCAGCGACTGCCCGGCCGCATCGATCTGGCGCATGCGGTCGAAGATCTGCCCTGCTTGCGTGAAGCCGTGGATGTCGTTCATCGCCCGGGCGACTGAGTATGCTTGCTCCTGGCCAACGTAAATGGTGCGCAGCCGCGCGAGCACGTTCTCTTCGAGCTTGTAGATCTTGGCCTCTTCTCTCGCCCGATCCTCGCGGCCGCGGCGGATCAGCTCCTTGGCTCGCTCGCGACGGGCTTCCAGCTCTTCCTCGCGCCGGTCGACGTCACGCTTCATGCGTTTGACGGCCATCTTCATCTCGAAGAGCGCCTGATCGCGCTGCTGGCCAACCTGCGCCGGGTCGGCCGTCGGCTGGCTCGGGCTCATCAGCTCGCCAATGTCCTTCAGGATCTTCCCAAGACTCGCCATTGCTCCTCCTCCTATCGAGAGATTCGCGCCTCTGCCCCGGCCGGCATCGTCTGGTCAGGGCATGGCGACGCCGGCGCCGTCTTTTCACTCCCGCTCCGGTTGCTCCGGGCGCCGATCGACCTGCCGACGGGGCGCTTCGCGCTCGGCGGCACGGCGGCGCGCTTCGTCGGGCAGCCCCATTGTCTCCCGAATGAACCGCTCGCTCTCGGCCGCCGATTCCTTCGATTGATCCCAGAGGTCTGTCGCCAGCTCCCTGGCCTCCTGCGCCTTCCGCATCTCGGTCTCACTGCGCATGGCGATCTGCTTGATGACGTCGGGCGAAAGCGGTGGACCGGCCAGGGCATGCTGGAGCGCGCCAAGCTGGCCCTCCAGGCTGACGACGTTGGCAGCGTAGACGGACTGCAGCGAGCCGAGTCTCTGGTTCTTTGCTCTGAGCGTCACCCGGTCATAGTCCGTGGCCGCCGATTGCTCGTCTTTCTCCAGATCCCGGAGCGCGGCCTGCGTATCGGCGAGTGCCTGCTGCTGGTCCACCAGCGCCCGGTTCACTCGCCGGAGCAGCTCGCGGAGATCCGACGCCGGGCCGACCTCCCTGGCGGCGGCCCTATCGTCGGCGCCTTTCTGCCCGCCCGCGCCGCCGAAAATCTTGCGCAGCCACTTGAGCATGATGACCTGCCTCCCGCTCTGATCCAGCCCCGGCCGCGCCTCACGGCCCGAGGTAGTGCAACTGGCCCAGATCTCGCTCGTAACTCCACCAGTCGGGTTGATCGCCGTCGATCTCCTCGAAGAGACGCTCGACGATCCACCGTGGCACCGCCGCCTCCTCCACTGCCTCCCCGGCCGCCAGCCGGCGCAGCTTCCTGGCCTTCCGGCGGCCGGCGTCCTCGAACCATCGCCGAGCGCGGCCGAGCAACTGCTCCTCCGTCTCCGGATGCGCGACGCGCTCGAACCAGTCGGCGCCTTCGCTCCCCTGGAGGCCAAGCGATGTTCTGACCTTCCAGCCACCGCCGGCCACCGGCTCGAAGTAGCAGCAGTAGACGTGGCCGTTGACGACCGCCGGGAGCCCCTCGACCCAGCCGGTCGTCGCGCCGAGCGCCAGCCATACCATCACGTCCGGGTCGAGCTGCAGGCGATTGGCGAGCCGCACGACGTCCTGCGCCGCCCCCGGACGCCCGCCACGGCCTTCCCGCCGGGCCAGTTGCTCCAGCGGACTCCAGCTCGCGACACACAGGACGAGTCTGGCGTCCCGCCAGGACACCTGTCCCAGAATGTTCCGCGTTGCCTCCTGCACCTGCCAGCCGACGGCACGGTTGACGGGACACTGGTTGACGAGAATCGCCGCCTCGCCGGGCGTGTGGCCTCCGGCGAGCAGGAGCGGGATCAGGCGCTGGGTATCGGTCCCGCAATGGGGGGGAAACGTATGCTCTTGCAGCCGGATCTCTTTGCACCAGCGCGGCGTGCGGGGGTCGTGGACCGACGGCAGCGTCCGGAAATGCCCCTCGACGGCGTTGACGAAGGTCATCTCCAGGGCCAGCACCTCGGCTCGGGTCCGCCCGGCGGCGGGTGCACGGTCCTGGTCGTCCGGCGGCGCCGGTGGCGCTGGCGGTGCCGGGGCATCGCGGTTGCGGCTCCCCCGGCGGAACCGGTCGAACGCCTCGGCCAGATTGACGAGTCCCTGGCCGGCGTCGTTCTGGCGGTAGAGCTGGCCATCGGCCCGCTGGAGGGGATGGCAGGCGGCCAGGAAGACTTCTCGGATAGTCGCGGCATCGGCCGGCTGTCGATACTCGGCGGCGCACGACTTCAGGAGCGCGACGGCGCCGCCGATGGCGGGACAGGCCATGCTGGTGCCGGAGAGGCTCGTGTACGCCGAGCCGCCCTGCGGGGGGCGGCCGCAGCTCCGTGACCGCGGCGCGACGATGGCCACCCCCGGGGCGACACCGTCGGGCTTGCCGTAGACCGGCGACGCCGGATCGGCGCTGCCGCGGCTGGAGAAGTCGGCGACTCGGCGCTGCCTGTCAATCGCAGCAACCGTGAGGGCCGAGCGCGCGTCGCCCGGCGGCGTGATCGTCTCGTCCGCCGGCCCCCTGTTCCCGGCCGAGACACAGACGATGGTGCCGAGCTCGCTTGCCTTTTCACACGCCAGCGTCAGGACAGACTTGCCCGTCGGGCGCACGCCTGCCCCCAGCGACATGCTGACGACGTCGGCGCCGGCTTTCGTCACCGCCCACTCCAGGGCCCGGAGAACCCCCTCGGTGTTGGTCGAGCCGGAGTGGTCGAAGACCTTGGCGATGAGGAGCGTGGTGCGGGGGGCGACGCCGCAATAGAGGCCATCAGACGCGCGGCCGTCGCCGCCGACGATGCCGGCGCAGTGGGTGCCGTGGCCGTTGCGATCGATCAGGTCCGGCTCGGCCGAGAAGTTGGCACAATCCTGCTCGACGACGCGGCTGAGATCCGGATGCTCGAAGTCGAGACCGGAGTCGACGACGCAGACGCGCACGCCCCGGCCGAAGCGCTCCTGGTCCTCACGGCTGAGGCTCAGCAGCGCCCGGGTGTCGACCAGCTCCGGCGCCACCGCCGGGGGCTCGACGACGTAGATGGGCGACTCCGGTGCCACGATGGCCTGGACGTGCGGGAGCGCGGCGAGCGCGCCGAGGAACGCCCGATGGGGTGGCAAGCGCACCGCGACGACACCCAGGCGCGGGAACGACCGGCCCGGCGCCGCCTCCAGGGCAAAACCGTACCTGGCGGCCAGCGACGTCGGGCCGGTCCCGGCGGCAGCCGGCGTTGCAATCAGGAAAGTGGGCCAGAACTCGGCGGCGATGAAGGCGGCGTAGCGGCGGCAGGCGTCGCCGAGCTCGATCGCCCCGCGTCCGAGGTCGCGGGCAACCTCCGCCGCACGCTCGATCTCGATCCGCCCGGAGGCGCTGGCCGGACGAACGGCGAGATCGCCGTCCGCCTCGACCTGACGTTGCCGGGCCGCGCGGACCGCCGTTTCGCGGACGAGCTGGGGTTCCTGTTCCAGCGTCCAGGGATCAACAAATGCACTCACACGGCACGACCTTCAAAGCGCTGGATGCACCGGCCGGTTCGGGGACAATTCTACCGGACGACCTCTGCGCCGTCAACCACGCGATCCGACTCATAATGAGTGTTACCGAACGGGGTACAGTTGCCTCAAAAGGTGTGTTACCGAACCTGGGAGGCGACGTGATCCGAGACGTGATTCTGGAGTATGCCCGGGCGGTGAGCC
>JACQGW010000406.1 GCA_016199325.1 Chloroflexota bacterium | reverse complement strand
GACCGCTCCCTCACGGTCGCGGCTCGGATGGGGCGCCGCCGCGTGGCTTCAGAACTCCGCTCCCCTTCCAGCTTTCGGCAGCCTCCATCCCTAACCCCAACTCCCCAACCTCAATCCCCCCACTGAGCCCCCTACACGTCAGGACCGCTTCTGCTTGGGATCCAGCGCGTCGCGAAGGCCGTCGCCGATGAGGTAGAGGCAGAGCACCGTCACGAAGATGGCAGCCCCCGGGCCGTAGACGAGCCAGGGTCCCCGGGAGAGGTTCGACGCCGCGTTCGTCAGCATGTTGCCCCAGGAGGGCGTCGGCGGGAGGATGCCGAGGCCAAGGAATGAGAGGGCGGACTCCACCAGGATGATGCCGCCGATGTCAATTGCCGACAGGATGAAGCAGAGCGGCAGGACATTGGGCAGGATGTGCTGGAACATGATGCGCCGGTCGCGCGCGCCGAGGACGTGCGCGGCGGTGACGAACTCCCGCTCCCGCAGGGAGAGCGTCTGCCCGCGCACGAAGAGCGTGATGCCCGGCCAGTTGAGCAGCCCGAGGATGATGACGAGCTGGAGCGGCCCTGGGCTGAACAGCACGGCGATGATGAGCAGGAGATAGATGGCGGGGATCGAGTTGAGCGTCGTGATCACGAACTGCACAAGGTCGTCGAACCAGCCCCGAAAGTAGCCGCTCGCCAGGCCGAGGGTAATGCCGAGTGTCAGGTTGAGAAACGCGGCGCCGAAGCCGACGGCGAGCGAGATGCGCGCGCCGTACAGGAGCCGGACGATCTGGCTCCGGCCGAGCTCGTCGCCGCCGAGCCAGAACGCCGGCTTGCTCAGGTCGGGCGGCGCGTAGTTGTTCAGCAGGTTCTGCTGCGTGAAGCCGTACCGGAAGAGCTGGGTCGACAGCAGCTCGGCCGCCGCCGCCAGCACCACCAGGACGAACAACACGACGAAGGAGACGACGGTCACCCGATCGTGCCAGAGCCGGCGGAAGGCATCGGCCCAGAGCCCCCGGCTGACCCGCCGCCCGGGCAGGACGGCGGCTGGGGCTGCCTGTGTCGTCACCATCACGTCCTCCTGACCCGGGGGTCGGCGATGCCGTAGGCGATGTCGCGCAGGATGTAGCTGAACAGCAGGACGAGGCTCGATATGACGACGACGGCCATGACGATGGGGAAGTCCTTCGAGCGGGCGGCGTCGAAGGTCATGCGCCCCATGCCGGGCCAGGCGAAGACGGTCTCGATGACGACGGCGCCCGAGACGAGTGAGGCCATCAGGCTGCCGAGTCCGGTGATCACCGGCAGAAGACCGTTGCGCAGCGCGTGGATAAAGAGGACGACGCGCTCGCGCAACCCCTTGGCGTGGGCCGTCCGAATATAGTCCTGTCCAAGTACGTCGAGCATCTCGGTGCGCATGTACCGCGAGAAGTTGGCGATGCCCGCGAGACTCAAGGCGAGCACCGGCCCCACCAGGTGCCAGAGGCGGTCGCCCAGGTCCCACTCGCTCTTGCCGATCGTCGTCATGCCGCCGACGGGGAAGAGGCGGAGCTGGACGGCGAAGATGAGGATAAAGATGAGGCCGAACCAGAAACCGGGGATGGCGTGGCCGGCGACGCCGAAGACCCGCACGAACTGATCGACGAAACCGCCCTGATGGCGGGCGGCGATGACGCCGAGCGGGACGCCGACGGCGACGGCGACGAAGACGGCGGCGACGGCCAGTTGGAGTGTATTGGGCAGCGTTGCGCCGATCATCTGGCTGACCGGCCGCCGATAGAGAAACGACTGGCCAAAGTCACCTGTCACAGTCCGGCCCAGCCAGCTCAGGTACTGGATGGGAACCGGCTGGTCGAGCCCGTACGAGCGGCGGATAGCCGCCAGATCCTCCGCCTTCAGGTCGGGCGCGCCGAAGACCATCAGCGTGACCGGATCACCCGGCGCCAGGCGAATGATCACGAAGGAGAGGATTGTGATCCCGAGCATCGTCGGGATCGCCTGGAGCACTCGACGCAGGACGAACGTACCCACCCGCCCCCTCCGGACGAGTGATGCGTCATCCGTCACACGTCATGCGTCATACGTCATGGGTAGTGAGCGGATGGGTTCCTGTCTCACCCATCACCCACGACTTTTCACCTATCACCTATGACGCATGACGTATGACGCATGACGCATCACTCATCACTCGCTATTTGATCCACCACTTCTCGACGTTCCAGAAGCCGTAGCGCGAGAAGGGGCCGGGGTCGTAGCCCTGAACCTTCTTGTTCACGAACATGTTCGTGTTGGACGCGACGCCGAAGTTGTACGGCTGGTCATCGTTGAGCTGCTTGTCCATCGCGACGTAGGCTGCCCGGCGCTCGGGGGTGGAGCACTTGGTCCGGCCGTCCTCGAGCGCCTTGTCGACGACCGCGTTCTTGTAGGAGACGAAATTGAAGCCGCCCCCGGCCTGGCTGGAGTGCCAGATCGAGTACGCATCGGGGTCCGCCGAGAGCGACCAGCCGATGATGCAGGCGTCGAAGTCGTGCCCACCCTGGTCGCCGTACTTGGCGTCCTTCGACTTCGTTAACCGGTCGACGAGCGCCTCGAACGACTCGGTCTTGGGCGTGGCGTTGATGCCGATGAGCTTGTACTGCTCGACGGCCACCTGGAGGAGCGTCTCCCGGGCCTTGTTGCCGGAGTTGGTGACGATGGTGAACTCCAGCTTCTGGCCGTCCTTGGCGTAGATGCCGTCGGACCCCTTCTTCCAGCCCTGCTCCTCGATGAGCGACTGGGCCTTCTTGACGTCGTACTTGTACTCGTTGAGCTGCGACTTGTCGTACGCCCAGGAAACCGGCGCCGTATGGGCGACCATCTTCTGGCCGTAGCCGAAGTACACTTTCTGGACGACGAGGTCCATGTCGAGGCCATAGGCGAACGCCTGGCGGAGCGATTTGCTCTGGAGGAACTCCTTGCCGCCGCGCAGGAGGTTCCAGCCGATGTACGTGTAGCCCGGCGCCAGGTACGAGTGGAGAGCCAGTTGCTCCAGCTTCTTCAGATCGTCGACTTCCTGTGGGCCCACCGCCGCGATGTCGATCTCCGCCGTCTTGAGCGCCGCGGCCAGCGCCACCTGGTCCGGGTAGACCCGCATGACCCACTCGTCCAGAAGCGCCTTGCCTGCCCAGAAGCCGTCGTTGCGCACCAGCGTCAGGCGGTCGTTCGGCTTCCACTCCTTGAACTTGAACGGACCCATCGCCAGCGGCGGCGCGATGTTCTCCGGCGCGTCGTCGAGGTTCTTCTCGGCGACCTTGGCGTCGTAGTACTTGCCGTAGACGCTCTTGGGGACGATCGGGAATCCACCGATGGCCGAGAACGCCGGGCAGTAGGGCTTCTCGAGCTCGACGGTGATGTTCTTGCCGTCGACCTTGATGCCCGCGATCGTCTCGGCCTTGCCGGCGCCGTAGTCCTTGGCGCCGGCGATGTCCTGGAAGATGTTCTTGCGGACCGTCTTCTTGCTGCGCATGACGGCTTCGGCGGTGAACTTGAAGTCCTCGCCGGTAAAGGCCGAGCCGTCGCTCCACTTCAGCCCGTCACGCAGCGTGAAGGACATCGTCTTGTTGTCCGACGACATCCCGAATTTCTCGGCCAGGCGCGGCTCGATGGCTGCCGTCTTCGGGTTGAGCGTGATGAGTGACTCGTAGATCTTCTCCCCAACTTCGGCCGACTGGACGTCGTTGGAAAGAACCGGGTTGATGACCTTGGCGTCGGCAAAAGTGCCGTAGATGACCCGGCCGCCCGGCTTGGGCGCCGCGGCCGCCGGGGTCGGCGTTGCCGCCGGCCTGGTCGGAGCAACGGTTGGCGCGGCGGTGGCCTGGGCGGACGCCGGTGCCTGCGTGGCCGCGCTGGTGGGCGCAAGTGTAGGCACGGGCGGCGGAGGCGGGATGGTCGGCACCGCCGTCGCGGGTGCGGGGGTTGGCGCCGCCGGCGCCGGGGCACAGGACGCCAGCAGACCTATCGCCGGGAGGGCGGCAAGGCCGGCCAGCGCCAGCGACGAACGGCGCAGCAGCGCTCGTCGGGAGAGACGTGTGCGCACCACCTGTACAACGATCGGGGTCGAGTTGGCGGTAACCGGGTCGCGATCCATGACCGTGTTCTCCCTTCCTCAGTATGCGAGAGTATGCGAGTGCGCGGAGAGTATCTGGCGAAGCACGGGGCAGTGCTCGAGCCACGAAGCGAGAGCGGCGGCACCGGCCGCGAACAGGTGACCGAACGCCGATCCAGCGTTCACTGGACAATAGCACACGTCCGGCAGACTGTCAACAGACAAACGGACTATCAGCGCAGGGCGCTACCGGAACGCCAACCCGCGCTCCCGCAGCGAGACGAAACGCTGCTGGCCGATGACCAGGTGGTCGAGGACTTCGATGTCGAGGAGCTTGCCGGCCTGGATGAGCGCCTCGGTCACCCGGACGTCCTCCGGCGAGGGCGTCGGGTCGCCGGAGGGATGGTTGTGGACGACGACCAGGGCCGGGGCGTTCTGATTGACCGCATCTCGAAAGACCTCGGCAACGCGCACCTGGGACGTGTTCACCGACCCCTGGTAGACCTGCCGCATGCTGAGAACGCGGTTCTTCGTGTCGAGCAGGACGACGCGCAGACATTCCTGCGCGAGCATCGCCATCTCGAGCTGGAGGAGGTTGGCGACGTCGGCCGGGGATCGCACCGTCGCCCGCTCTTCGGGCTGCTCCACGACGAGCCGGCGCCCGAGCTCGAACGCCGCCTTGAGCTGCGCGGCCTTGGCGGGGCCGAGCCCGTGCTCGTTGCACAGATCGGCGAAGCTGGCCCTGAACAGGCCGCCGAGGCCGCGGTAGCGCGCCAGCAGCCGCTGCGCCATCTCGATGACGTTCTCCTTGCTCGCCGGGTCAGTGCCGCCGATGCCCGTCCGCAGAATAATGGCGAGGAGCTCGGCGTTGGAGAGGGCGCCGGGGCCGTGCTCTCGCAGTCGCTCCCGCGGCCGGGAGTCCAGCGGCAGATCCTTGATCTTCGGATGATACTCGACGGCCACGATCGTCATCGGCCCTCTCCCGACTGCGCCATCGTGCTCTGGTGCCCGTGAGGCAGAGCGGCAGCGCAACTACTGTAGAAGCCATCGCGGAACCTGTCAAGCGCGGATGGTCATGGGCTTGCGCAGCGGTTGAGAGCGGGAAAGGAAGAAGGGCTGAGGGCATGGGGCG
>JACQGW010000417.1 GCA_016199325.1 Chloroflexota bacterium | reverse complement strand
CTGCATACTCTCGGTAGGGGAGAGCAGGGGAGCCCGTGACAGGCCGACGGCCGGGGACGAGCTGTCAACGGATTCGGGGAACGGATTGAACCTTACTTTTCGCTAACATAGCGAGCAGGCTAGCAGTGACAACAGGCGACGAACGCGGTAGACTTGCGGGACGAAGACTAACGGAGGTCGCCTGTTGTCGGAACCAGTGTACCGGACGATGAGTGTGTTGTGTAGCCTGGTAGTCGGGCAGCCCATCGGCACGAACCTCGGGCTGCTGCACCTCCTGTGGATGATGCTGAGCGGCCAGTTGCTCAAGAGCCGCGGGGAGTGATCCCGGGGCTGGATGCGCTCGGCCTGGCACCCCGCGCGGTCCGTCGGGCCTGGGGCGCCTTGGGCCACGGGGCCTGGGAGATCGCGGTGATGCTCGCCCTGTGGGAGCGCCTGGTCGTGGACGAAGGGCAGTGGCGGCCCCACGTCCACGGCGGCTACAAGCCCGTCGCCGCCGATGTGACCCACTTCCTGCGGCCGCGGCTGGAAGATTGTCCGACCAAGTACTACGCGACCACGCAGGGACACACCGTTCCCGCCATCCCGGTCGGCCTGATCGTGCGGGTCGGGCGGGTCGGCACCCAGCGGCTCGGGGTCCCGGTGGCGATGGTCCGCCCGGCGAAGGACAATCCCAAGCGGGAGGCGCTCACGCTGGAGGTGGCCCGCCAAACCACGGCGCTGCTGAAGGCCGATGAGGTCGGGGTCTTCGACCGCGCCTTCCTCATCTCGGTCTTGCAGAAGGCGGGCTGCACCCGGTATGTGACGCGCCTGTTTGTGAACTTCACGGGGCAACGGGCGACGGTGCCGGCGTACAAGGGGACCGGACGGCGCCCGACGCGGGGGGAGGTGGTGCGCCCGCTCCCGCGCATCCGCAACGGCCGCCTGTACCCGGCGACCCCCCCGGACCGGGTGGAAACCTGGGAAGAGGACGGCGTGGGGCTGCGCGCCGAGTGGTGGGACGACCTGGTGCTGCCCGACGCGCAGCTCCCCAGCCCGCACCCGCACTTCCATGTTGTGGCCATCTACGACCCGCGCTACGAGGAGCCGTTGCTCCTTGGGACGCCGCTGGAGATCTCGGGCGCGGTCGCGCGTGCCCTCTACGTGGATCGCTGGCCGGTGGAGCAGGTGCCATTGGCGGCCAAGCAAATGGTCGGTGCCGCTCGGCAGTTCGTCCACGAGCCCGAGACGCGCCAGCGGCTGCCGGAGTTGAGCCTGCTGGCTGGGTCCGCCTTGTCCTACCTGGCCGCGACCCTCCCGCCCATGCCCACCGGGTCGTGGGACCGGAAGCCGCGGCCGACGCCTGGGCGGCTCCGTCGCGTGCTCGCCAGAGCGGGTTTTCCAGAAGAGTTCGAGCTGCCCGAGCGCATTCGCGAAAAGCGGTCGGCGACGGCCCATCTGCCCACGGGACACTTCGGGCAGCGACGGAGAACGGTCACTCGCTCGCTTGCCAGGGCGTCCCAGGTTAGCGAAAAGTAAGGTGCAATCCGTTCCCAGAATCCGCTGGCAGCCCGTCCCCGCCGGCAGAACGGCTCACGCGGATTGGGTCGGCGGCAACCTCATCCGTGGAATCCGTTCCCAGAATCCGTTGACAGCCCGTTCCCCGCTAGACGGCGATGTCCAGCTCCGTCTCGTCGTCCGGCTCGTCCCGCTGTGGCGCAGCGGGAGCGGCCGGATCGACGGCTTCGTGGGCCGCGGCGCCCGACCAGATGACGCGGGCGAAGGCCGGGAAGAACGCGTTGATGGCCGAGAGCGCCGCCAGGGCCAGCCCGAGGTGAGCCGGACCAACTGCCTCCGGCGCGGCCAGGCCGTACTCGAAGGCGAGAAACCGGTACTCGGGCTGGACCCAGAAGGCGCCCAGCATCAGGCGATTGGCGTTTAGCCAGTTCGCCAGCTTGATCGTCTCGGTCAGGCGGTTCTCGGGCACCCGCACGATCTTGGGGGCGACGATGAGGATCACCGGCCCGTTCAGGTGGATGACCACCTCGTAGTGGGTGTGCTCTCCGACGAACCCCGCCTCGATGCGGTCCGGCCCGACGACGGCGTGCTCGACCCCGAGCGACTTCAGGCAGTCCGAAACGTGTTCAATGTTATTCACTTGTCTCCTCCTTCAGCAGGTTTCCGATGGTCGGGGTGCCGTCCTGACACCGGCGAAGCCGCAGCTCGACCGGACTGCGCCGCCGGCTCCAGCACCGGATAGTCCGGAGGTGGTCGAGATCCAGGCCGTTGGCGCGGGCCTGCTCCTCGACAAACGCCTCGTACAGATGCGCCCGGGTGACGGCGACCGCCGCCTGATCGGCCGCGATGGAGTTCGCCCGCTCGATGATCTGCACGATCGCGGGCGTCGATCGCAGGGTGGCCGGCGGGAGATCTCCGACGACCGGTTGCTCGACAGCACGCTTGAAGTGCTCGAGCCCGACCCGGCCGTCGCCCGCGATCTGCTGCGCCTGCCGCAGGACCTGCTGCGCATCGGCGGCGAAGGAAAGCGTTCGATTCTCCTTGTTGGAATCCATCTGCCCGCACCTGCATCTGCTCTGTCTACGCCTACTATGAGCGCACGGGGCGAAATCTGTGACAAGCGGCGAGTGATGAGTGATGAGTGATGAGT
>JACQGW010000416.1 GCA_016199325.1 Chloroflexota bacterium | reverse complement strand
TATTTCCCCGCCTTGCCAGCAGTCGGGGCGGCCCTCCAGAGTGTCAACCGATTTCCTGCCGAATTTGAAACATGCCCGTACTGGGGGGCGGGTTGCCGGCACTCTCATTCACCATCCTGGCCGGCGCGCCGGGCACCGGCAAGACGACGCTGGCGCAGCAGATCCTGTTCCATCTGGGAACACCCGGGCGGCCCGCGCTCTACTTCTCGATTCTTGGCGAGCCGACGTTCAAGCTGTTGCGCTATCAGCAGCAGTTCGCCTTCTTCGAGCCCGCGCGGGTCGGCCGGGACGTCTTCTTCTTCGACCTGGCCGACGAGGTGCGCCGCGGCGGCATCGGCCGCGTCCGGGAGGTCATTACCCGCGAGGTCGAGCAGCGTTCGCCGATGATCGTCGCCATCGACTCGTTCCGAGCGGTCCAGGAGCTGGCCGAGGTCGGCGGCATCAGCGGCTTGCGGACCTTCGTCCACGACCTCGCCCTGATTCTCGCCTCCTGGGATACGACCAGTCTGCTCATCAGCGAGTACCGCGAGGTAGATTACGAAACCGATCCCGAGTTCACGATCTGCGACGGTATCCTCTGGCTCAGCCAGCAGGCTCGCCAGAACTCGGTCACGCGCAAGCTCCAGGCGGTCAAGCTGCGCGGCCTGGCGGCGCTCCCCGGCCGCCACACCTTCCGCATCACCGACGACGGGCTGCACATCTATCCTCGCCTGTCCAATGTCGAGCCCACGGCCGCGGCGCTGCCGGAGGGCAGGTGTGCCTTCGGCGTGCCCGGCCTCGACGAGATGATGCGGGGCGGCATCCCCCAAGGGGAAGCCTGTCTCATTGCCGGGAGCTCCGGCACCGGCAAGACGCTTATGGCGCTCCACTTCATCGTCGAGGGCGCCCGCCAGGGCGAGCCGGGCGTGATGATCACCTTCGAGGAGCAGCCGCAGGCGCACGTCCGCAAGGCGCAGCGCTTCGGCTGGGATCTGCCGGCGCTCGAAGCGCAAGACCTCCTCCGGATGATCTACCTGCGACCGGTCGACCTTTCGGTCGACGAGGTGCTCAGCGAGATCCAGCGCGCCGTCGAGGCGCTCGGCGCGTGGTGATCAACAGCATCTCCGGCCTCGAGCTGGCCATTTCGCCTTCGGAGAAGGAGGACTTTCGCGAAGGGCTCTACCGACTGGTCGCCAGCCTGACGAGTCGGGGGACGACGGTGCTGATGACGACCGAGGTGACCGACCTCTTCGGCGACGTCCGCCTGACGGCCTACGGCGTCTCCTTCATCGCCGACAACATCATCCTCCTGCGGTACGTCGAGATCGAGTCGGCCCTGCGCAAGGCGCTGATGGTGATCAAGATGCGGACCTCCGACCACGATAAGGAGCTCCGGCAGTATCGCATCGGCGAGAAGGGCGTCGAGGTCGAGGCGACCTTCGGCCAGTACAGCGGCGTCCTCTCCGGCACCCCGACGCTGCGGGCGCTGACAGGGCCGCAACCCTACACGCCCGGTCTGACCCCGGAGGAGGAGTCGCTGGTGTACGTCCTCATGTCGCTCCAGCAGGCGAGCGCTCAGCGGCTCGCCGAGAGCCTGAACGAGCCCGAGCCGCAGGTGCAGCGGACGCTGGACAAGCTGGTCGACACCGGCTACGTCGTTCGCACTACCCGCGAGGGCAAGGCGAACTATCGCGTAGCCATGACGATGCCCGGCGTGGGGTCGCGGCGAGGAGAGCGACGGGGCGGGTAGGGTAGCGTGCGCACCGAGGGAGCCGGGCGCTGAAGCGCCAACTACGAGCCTGGGGAGGACGTCCATTTGGGACCAGACAGGGAGACAGAGATTTGTCGAGCAAGCAGGAGACCATCGACGTCTACAAGCGGGTCACGGCGATCGTCTGGCAGCGGCTGTCGCCGACGTTTGGTATCCGCACCATCAACTATGTAACCGGCGTGCTCGACGAGAAGACGATGGCCGGGCTGGGCCACGCCTACCCGCTGATCCTGAAGATGCGCTACGGCTCGATCAATGGCTCGCTGGTGCGCCATCTCCAGCTCGGCAAGCTCAAGAGCGGCCAGTTCTCGGCGAGCGAGCACTCGTTCTCGATCGATCCCCGGACCGGGATCGTCGTTCATCCTCGGCGGGAGGGGTGATGATGAGCAGCAACAGCGAGCCTGGACGGCAACGGGTCCGGGCACCCCGGCCGGAGGAGGCCGAACGAGGAGCGCAATCGGGTGGCCAGCCGTCTGAGCAGGCCGAGCCGGTGATCGTGGCAGCCCGGGGCGTGCTAGAGGCAGGCGGCGGGCGGGCGATTGTGATGACCGAGCAGGCCTACGTCCTGCTGCTCCAGATCATCGCCGAGCACGCGCCGCACATCCTCAAGTACGCCTTCTACGACCTGGGCTATCGCGCCGGCATCGACCTCATGCGCACGCTCCCCGAGCGCGCCGCCGACCCGGAGGCGACCTTCCGCCACCTGGTCGAGCAATACACGCGGGCCGGCTACGGCACCATCGCCGTCACTCACTTCGACCTGGCGGCGCCGGAGGCCCGCCTGAGCGGCACCGAGCTGTTCGAGGCGGGGCTGGCGCCGAAGACCGGCATCTTCCGGACGCCCCGGGCGGTGGACCACTACAGCCGGGGGATGTTCGCCGGCTTCCTGTCGGAGCTGCTCACACGCGAGGTCATCTGCGAGGAGGTCGCCTGCGAGTTCCGCGGCGATCCTGCCTGCGAGTTCATCATCCTGCCGTTCCAGGAATAGGCGCGCAGGCGAAATGGTATAATCACTCCAAGGGGTGACGGAGGGCGACGGATTGGCACGACGAGCCTTGACGGCATCGGGTAAGACGGCGGCCGCGCGCGGCGGTCTGCCACTGACTGCCTGGCTGGGCCTTGCCGTCCTGCTTGCCGCCGAATGGCTGCTCGTCCTGCGCGTCCAGCCCGTCACGACCTTCTTCACGCCGATCGTGTGGACCGCCTACATCCTCTTTGCCGATGGGCTGGCCTTCCGGCTGGCCGGGCGCTCGCTGATCGCCGAGCAGCGCTGGTTCGTCCTCGTCATCGGCCTGTGGTCGGCGGCGGCCTGGCTCGTCTTCGAGGCATATAATCTCCACCTCCAGAACTGGCGGTACGTCGGCGTTCCCGAGGACCTGGCGCTTCAGGCCATCGGCTACACGTGGGCGTTTGCGACGATCTTCCCGGGCATCTTCGTGACGGCCGACCTGCTGGGCGCTCTCGGGGTCTTCGCGCGGGCACGCTCGCGGCCGATTGCCCTCTCGTCGCGGCAGCTCTCTGGCATCGCGGCCGGCGGCGCCGTCATGCTCGCGATTCCGCTGCTTCTGCCGTCGGCGGTGTCGGCGTATCTCTTCGGGCTCGTCTGGCTCGGGTTCATCTTCCTGCTGGAGCCGATCACGCACCGGCTCGGCGGCACGACGGTGCTGGGCGACCTGATGGCGGGCTCGCCCGTCCGGCTCTACCGGCTGCTGCTGGCCGGGCTGATCGCCGGGCTGCTCTGGGAGTTCTGGAATTACTGGGCGACCGGGAAATGGGTCTACGCCGTCCCGGCGCCGCTGGACTTCGGCCCGAAGCTCTTCGAGATGCCGCTGCTCGGCTTTCTGGGCTTTCCGCCGTTCGCCGTGGAATGCTTCGCCTTCCAGAGCGCCCTCATGGCGCTCCTCCGACGACGATGGCGGTGACGGGTGATGAGTGATGGGTGATGAGTGATGGGTGATGGGTGATGAGTGATGGGTGATGAGTGATGATGGCCCCACTCATCACTCATCACTCATCACTCGCAAGGAGGACAGGGGATGGTAAGCAAAGGACTGGAAGGGATTGTCGCGTTGAGCTCGGCGATCAGCACGATCGTCGAGGAGGAGAGCAAGCTCATCTATCGCGGGATCGACGTGCGGGAGCTGGCGGATAACGCCAGCTTCGAGGAGGTCGTCTACCTGCTGTGGCACGGCACGCTGCCGACGCGGGCGCAACTGGTGGCGCTGCGGACCGAGATCAACGCCGCGTTCGCCCTGCCCGATCCGGTCGCCCGCGGCCTGGAGTACTATCCGCAGGGCGCCGAGCCGATGGACGTCCTGCGGACGGCGGTGTCGGCGCTGGCGGCGTTCGACCCGGACACGACGGACAGCTCACGGCCGGCCAATCTGCGGAAGGCGGCGCGCATTCTTGCCCAGGTTCCCGCAGTCGTCGGCACCTTCCACCGGCTGCGCTCCGGTGCGCAACCCGTGCGGACGCTGCCGGACCTCTCGTTTGCCGGCAACGTGCTGCTGCTGCTGACCGGCGAGCGCCCGGACGACCAGCTCGATCGGGATTTCGACCAGGTGCTCGTGCTCCACGCCGACCACGAGCTGAACGCGTCGACCTTCGCCGCCCGGACCGCCGCCTCGACGCTCTCCGACATGCACGCGGCCGTCGTCGCCGGGCTGGCCGCGCTGAAGGGACCGCTCCACGGCGGCGCGAACCGAGCGGTGATGGATATGCTCGTGGAGATCGGCGACCCGTCGAGAGTCGCCGAGGAGATCCGGGCCCGCCTGGCTCGACATGACCGGATCATGGGCTTCGGCCACCGGGTGTACAAGCACGGCGACCCGCGGGTGGCCTACATGCGCGAGCTGTCACGTAAGTACGGCGAGCGGTCGGGCGATGTGCGGTGGTATCAGATGTCCCGGCAGATCGAAGAGATGATGCTGGAGCTCAAACACCTGTACCCGAACGTAGACTACTATGCCGGCAGCTTCTATCATGCCCTGGGACTCCCGGCCGACCTCTATCCGGCGGTGTTTGCCACAAGCCGAATGAGCGGCTGGCTGGCCCACATCATGGAACAATTCGCCGACAACCGCCTGATCCGCCCACGGGCCGAATACATCGGCCCAATGGGCCGCCACTACGTCCCCATCGACCGGCGAGGATAGGGGTCGGGGGTCGGGGGCCAGGGG
>JACQGW010000415.1 GCA_016199325.1 Chloroflexota bacterium | reverse complement strand
GCGACCGTGAGGGAGCGGTCCCCGATGCCGGCCGGTTGCGTGCCGGCCGGTGCATCCCATCGCCGCCGGCCGCGGCTTCCAATCCGTGTAATCCGCTCCCCGAATCCGTTGACAGCTCCCCCCTATCCCTCCCGCTTTGGGAACAGCGCTGGCCCATGGGCGACCGGCGTGCCGGGGGCGAGCTGGCCGAAGGTGACCTCGCCCGGCCCGAGATCGCCGGCGCCGAGGCGGCGGTAGATCTCGGTCGTCGCCCGCGGCAGGAACGGGTGGAGGTGCCAGGCGGCCAGCCGGACCGTTTCGGCCAGGTGATAGAGAACGGTGTTCAGCCGCTCCCGGTTGCCCGCCTTCGCCAGCTCCCACGGCGCCGTCTCGTCGACGTATCGGTTGGCGCGCGTGATGAGCGCATGCACGGCGCCGATGGCCTCATGAAAGAGGAGCGCGTCCATCGCCTCGCGGACGGCGCCGGGCAGCCCCGCGGCGATCTCCCGCAGATCGCGGTCCGGCCCTTCGGTCTCGCCGGGCGTCGGGACGGCGCCGCCGTGCCGCACGAGCAGCGCCATCGTCCGGTGGACCAGATTGCCCAGGTCGTTGGCCAGATCGGCGTTGTAGCGCCGGACGAACGCCGACCGCGAGTAGTCGCCGTCCTGGCCGAACGGGATCTCCCGCAGGAAGAAGAAGCGGAAGGCATCGGACCCGAATTCGTGCGCCAGGGCTGCGGGGTCGATGACGTTCCCGGTCGTCTTCGAGATCTTCTGGCCGTCCTTCGTCAGCCAACCGTGGGCAAAGACGCGGCGCGGCACCGGCAGCCCTGCCGACATGAGCAGCGCCGGCCAGTAGAGGCAGTGGAACCGGATGATCTCCTTACCGACGAGATGGACATCGGCCGGCCAGTACTTCTCGAACGTCGCCGGGTCGTCCGGGAACCCGACGCCGGTCAGGTAGTTCGAGAGCGCGTCGACCCAGACGTAGAGGACCTCGCCGGGCGCCTCGGGGACCGGGATGCCCCAGCGAACGTTGCGCCGGGTGACGGAGAAATCCTTGAGGCCCTGCCGGAGCACCCCCAGGACCTCGTTTCGCCGGATCTCCGGCTCCACGAAGTTCGTCTCCCGGACCAGCCGCTCCAGCGGTTCCTGGTACTTCGAGAGGCGGAAGAAGTAGTTCTCCTCCTGCTCCAGGTCGCACGCCAGCCGATGCACCGGACACTCGCCCTCCAGCAGCTCGTCGAGCTGGTAGTACGCCTCGCAGCGGGGACAGTAGTACCCGGTGTAGACGTCCCGGTAGACGTCTCCGGCGGCCAGGATCCGGTCCCAGAGCGTCAGCGCGGCGCGCTTGTGGGCCGGCTCGGTGGTGCGGATGAAGCGGTCCTCGGCGACGTCGAGCAGGTCCCAGAGTCGCTTGAAGTGGTCGGCGATCTCGTCGGCGTGCTGCTGGGGGGTCAGCCCGCGCTGCTCGGCGATGCGCTGAATGTTGACGCCGTGCTCGTCGGTGCCGGTCAGGAAGAAGACGTCGTCGCCGACCAGACGGCGATACCGCACGAGCGTATCGGCGGCGACGGTCGTATAGGCGTGGCCGATGTGGGGCACGTCGTTGACGTAGTAGATCGGCGTCGTCACGTAGAAAGTGGCCAAGGCTGGCTCCTTCTCGGTAATTCATTCGGTATGAGCTGCCGGTGTCGGCGGCCAGGGCAGTACCAGGGATCGGCGAGGCGGGCCGGCGACCCGCCGGAAGTGGAGCAATCCGATCCGAGCGCGAAAAAGCGCCCCGGACCGGCGTGGGGCGCCTCATCTACCTGCGGGCGCAGCGGGACTACCCGCCGGCGACGCCCGGTAGACGAGGCCAGGGCATGATCATGCCGGCGAAGAACAGTCGCGAATGCACCGGGAGCACGCTCCAATGATCCTGGAGCAGCTTCGAGGGAGGTCGAACCGCCAAGACGCCAAGATCGCCAGGGAGGACGTCAAGAAGGGTGATCACGCGTCTGGTCAATCCTTCCGGAAACTGCTCTTCTTCTCATTGTAGCACGCGGCGCCGATCGCTGCTAGCGGGGGAATCCTTCCCACCCCTTGCCAGGTCGGCCGATATGCGCCATACTGCACGTGGACAATGAGCACTGCCGAAAGGAGGGCACGTATCATGCGGCGCTTGTTAGGTTGCCTTATCCTGGCGATGGTCATCGCGCTCCCGTCGGTCTGGCTTCGGCCTGTCGGGGCGGACACGCCCCCGCCGCCCGCGTATTCGGCCACACTCACACAATGGGGGCCGAACTGCGGGCTCACCCGGATCATCCTGTACCTGCGCGACGCCGGCGGCGCCTTCCTCAACGGCGAGCGTTTCCGGATCGAGACCGCCGACGGCGGATGGGGCGCCGACTCCTTCCCGACCGGCTCGTACAGCTACCCGCCGGGAACCACCGACTTCGTGCTGCGGGCGGAGCCCATGGCGATGACGTGGAATCTCTGGCCCATCGACGGCGCAGGGAACAGGATCGGCCAGCCGTTCCAGGTGACGACGGATACCGCCGACTGCCAGCCCGGCGGCTCCGGCCATCAGGTCGCCTGGGTGCAGTGGACGCGCGGTCAGCAACCGACCGCCGAAACCACAACCACGGAGGATACGGCCCAGGTCCCGGCACCGACACCCGGCCTCGCCTGGCAGCCCGGCGGGCTGAGCTGGCTGCCGAACTGCGGGCTGACGCAGGTGATCATCTGGGCCAGAAATCCGCAGGGGCAGCTTATCGACGGCGCCCGTTTCCGGATCGAGAGCGCGACGGGCCAGTGGTGGGCGGATTCGGCGCTTACCGGCGACAAGGAGCAGGGACAGCCGAGCGGCCGCACCGAGTTCGTCCTGCGTCCGGCGGCGTTCGCCAACGACTGGAACCTCTACGCCATCGACGGCGACGGGAACCGCATCTCGCCGGTCGTCCGCGTCACAACCGACGAGCTAGATTGCCAGCCAACAGGCACCGGCCATCAGGTGGCGATCGTGCAGTTCGTCGGTCCGTAGGAGTTGCTGACCGCCGTGTTGAGATGTCACCGAAGCGCGGGGGGCTCGTCCCCCGCTTCCTCTCGTTGGCGCGGGAACGGGCGGAGGACGAGCCCCCCGCGCTACGGAATCGGGCACGGCGTTCAGGTTTCTGTGCAGCGGCCCTTAGAGGACAGATGGCTGACCGCTGACCGCTGACGGCTGACCGCTATCCGTCGGCGGCCTATCGGCGAGCAGCCCGAGTGCGACGGCGACGCCGAGCGCGACCGCGAGCGCCAGGGCGTCGCGGCTGCCGGAGAGGAACCCCATGCCCACTTGCAGGAGGGCCAGCGTCGGCGCCCAGAAGCGGGCGCTCGGGTCGCGCTGGAATATGCCGCTCGCTGCGAACAGGTAGAGAAACCCCAGAACGAACGGGACCGCAAGACTCATCTCGACGCTGCCGCCCTCAAGGCCAAGGACGGCGCCCACGCTCTCGACCGGGATGATAGCGAGACGGCCGGCGGCAGCGCCGACGTAAGCCGATGCCAGTCGAGCGATCTCACGGGGAACAGCGGCGACCGGCGCGCCTGCGATGGCGCGGGCCAGCGGGAGGAACGCGACGGCCAGCCAGAGCGTGGCGAGGCCCAAACAGGCCAGGCCGGCGAGCTGGCGCATGGCGTCGGCCAGCGACCCCGGCGTCGCAGGCCGACGGCGGCGCACCGCCGGGCGATCGCCGGTCGGTACGACTTCGAGTCGGGCCACCGGGCGTTCAGCTCTGACCGGGGCGGCGTTCTCCTCTGGCGAAAGCGGCTGGGCAAAGCGACGGCTCGCCTGCGCCCGCTCCAGGCGATCGACGGCGTGCGCCAGGCTCAGCCGCACCTTCTCGTTGGCAGGGTCGATGGCGCTGGCGCGTTCGAGCGAGCGGATGACCTCGGCAAGCGATGGCGCCGTCTTGGCCCGCCAGAACCAGGCCCGGCTCGAATTCGGCGCCACCTCGGTAGCGCGGACAAACCGCTTGTGCGCCGTCTCCTCGTCGCCCATTTCCAGCGCGGCCAGCCCCTCGTGCAGGAGGGCGTCCTCGCCCGCCCTCACCCCCGGCCCCTCTCCCGTCTGCGGGAGAGGGGGGACGAGGGACGCGCCCGCCCACACCCCCCGCCCCACACCCCGCGGGGGGGGGGGGGGGACGAAGGGCGCGGCCGCCGACCGCCGAGGGGGG
>JACQGW010000396.1 GCA_016199325.1 Chloroflexota bacterium | reverse complement strand
GCGCCGGCGCTCTGCGGCCCAACCCGCAGCGCGCCGCCCGCGTCGATCCAGGCGATGGAGCCGCCGCCAGCGCCGATCTCGATGAGGTCGATGACGGGCGTCCGGATGGGATAGCCGCTACCGCGCGAGCTGCCGACGCCGGGCCGGGCGGCCGCGCCGACTTCGTAGTCCTTGGTGACCCGTGGCCGGCCGTTCTGAATGAGGCCGACCTTGGCCGTCGTGCCGCCCATGTCGAAGGAGATGACGTCCTTGTAGCCGAGGATGCCGCCCAGATAGGTCGAGGCGATGACGCCCGCCGCCGGGCCGGACTCGACCATGAAGACCGGCCGCTCGCTGGCCGCGCCGAACGTGAGGACGCCGCCGCTGCTCTGCATGACCAGCGGCTCGGCCACCAGGCCGTCGTCCCGCAGGCGGGCCTCGATGCTCTGGAGATAGCGAGCGACGACCGGCCGGATGCAGGCGTTGATCACCGTCGTGCTGGCCCGGAAGTACTCGCGGAACTCCGGCGCCACCTCGGACGACAGCGAGAGGACGGCCTCGGGAAAGACCTCCCGGAGGATCTCGCCGACCCGCTTCTCATGGGCCGGATTCACGTATGAATGGAGGAGACAGACGGCGATGGATTCGACGCCCTCGGCCCGCAGTTGCTCGGCCGCCCGCCGGACGGCCTCTTCGTCCAGGGGAATGACGACGTTCCCGCGGGCGTCCAGCCGCTCGGGAATGCCGAAGCAGTAGTAGCGCGGCACCAGCGGTCGCGGCTTCTCGAACTGAAGGTCGTAGAGCGATGGCCGCATCTGGCGGGCGATCTCGAGCATGTCGCGGAAGCCGTCGGTCGTAATGAGCCCCGTGCGGGCGACCTTCCCTTCGATGATCGAGTTCGTCGCCACCGTCGTGCCGTGGACGACGTAGGCGACCTCAGCCGGCGCCACCGCCGCCGTCTGCAAGATGCGATGCGTCGCCTGGAGGAACCCGATGGAGGGGTCCTTCGGCGTCGACGACACCTTGCCGATCCGGACCTCCCCCGTCGTCTCGTCGATGAGGGTCGCGTCTGTGAACGTTCCGCCAATATCGACACCCAATCGGTAGGCCATCAGTTGTCACCTCTCCGGAGTTTCGCCGTCTCCGCCTCGTCGACGGCCCAGGCCCGGGTATCGACGGCGACACCGTAGGCCTCCCGCGCCCGCTCCGGCGAGACCTTCCCCTCTCGAACGTCCCGCAGCGTCATCTGCGGGTCGCGCTCCTGGGGCGGACCGTAGCCGCCGCCGCCGCAAGTGCGGTAGCTCACGAGATCGCCCGGCTGGAGCTGCACCGTCACCTTGGAGCCCAGCTCGACGGTCTCGCCGCCGCGGACGAGCAGATAGCTCGCCTTGCGGCCGGGCAGCCCGCCGAAGAGGCCGTAGGGCCCCCAGCGGTCGCGGTCGGCCAGCACGGTAAAGGATGGGTCATGGTCGGGGAAGAAGTAGTCCCGCCGCAGGCCGAGCCCACCGCGCTGCCTGCCCGCCCCTTCCGAATCGTCGACGAGCTCGTAGCGGGCGATCCGAACCGGATAGTTCATCTCGGTCTCCTCGACGGGCGCGTTCTCGGTGTTCTGGCCGTGGACCTGGACCGCGTCGGGGCCGTCGAGCTTCGCCCGGCCGCCGTAGCCGCCGGCCAGCGTCTCCAGGAAGCAGTAGTACTCGCCCGTGCGCGGGTCGGCGCCGCCGAAGCCGGCGTGGCAGATCATCGCCTTGGTGCCGGCCGGGACCCGGTCGGGGACGGCGGCCGCCAGCGCCTTCAGCATGACCTCGACCAGGCGCGTGTGGGTCTCCCAGCCGCCGACGACCGCGGCGGGGGAGCGGACGTTCACGACCGTGCCCTCCGGCGCGACCATGCGGACCAGGCGGTAGAAGCCGTAGTTCACGGGCAGGTCGGGATCGAGCAGGCACTTGAGGACGTAGGCGCAGGCCGAGTAGGTCATGGCGTAGGTGGAGTTCACCGGCGCCCGCCGCTGCGGGTCGGAGCCGGTCATGTCGAAGAGCACGCCGTCGTCGTCGACGACGACCTTCGCGACGAGATGCACGGGCTGGTCGGTGAAGCCGTCGCTGTCGAGATAGCCGTCGGCGGTGAAGGTGCCCCGCGGCAGTCGGGCCAGGTCGACGCGCGTCCGGCGCTCGGTGTACGCGATCAGCTCGTCGATGTAGGCGTTGACCGTCTCGGTGCCCAACCGATCGAGGAGTGAGATCAGCCGCCGGGCTCCGGTGTTGTTGGCGGCCATCTGCGCCCGCAGGTCTCCGGCCGTCTCACGCTTGGAGCGGATCTGGGCGACCACCAACCGGAAGATGTCGTTGGCGATGGTCCCCGCCTGGACGATCTTCACCGGGGGGATGATGACGCCCTCCTGGTAGACCTCCTGAAAGGCGCCGATCGAAGCTGGAGCGCCGCCGCCGACGTCGACGTGGTGGGCGATGTTGGCGACGTAGCCGAAGAGCTCGCCGTTGTAGTAGACGGGGGAGATCAGGCAGATGTCGTTGAGATGGACGCCGCCCAGATAGGGGTCGTTGGCGAGAATGGCGTCGCCCGGCCCCAGATTCTCCGGCCCGTAGGCCCGGATCGCCCGCGGCACCGACTGGACGAGCGAGCCGAGATGGTTCGCCTGGGCAAACGCCTGGGCGACGACGCGAAGCTCGCGGTCGAAGAAGGCGGAGGAGAAATCGGCCCTGGTCTTGATGTTGGTCGAGTAGGCGCTCCGCCGCAGGGCGGCGGCCATCTCCTCGGTCGCTTCGACGAGGGCGTTGCGAATGACCTCGAACTTGATGGGATCGACCTGGGTTCTTACCCCTTGCAACCTGAAGACCTCCTGATGATGAGCCTTGGTGCGAAGATCACCCGGCGGGGCTCGCCGGCCTCGCCCTGGATCCTGGCGAGGAGCAGCTCGGCGCCGCGAGCGCCGATGGCGCGCGAGGGCTGGTGAAACGTCGTCAGCGGCACTTCGAGGAACTCGGCGAGCTCGATGTCGTCGCCGCCGACCAGCGGCAGGTCGTCGGGGATCCGCAGCCCCAGCGTCCTCGCCGCCTTGAGCACGCCGATGGCCTGAAGGTCGGTCGCGGCGAAGATGGACGTGGGCCGGTCGGGCCGATCGAGAAGCGCCAGTGCCGCCTGATGGCCTCCCGCCACGGAGAACGCCGCACTCGCCACCAGCGTCTCGTCGAAGGGCAGATCCCGCTTCGCCAGCGCCCGGCGATAGCCGGCGAGCCGCTCCTGGGCGGTCGAGATGTGAGGCGGGCCGCCGATGTGCCCGACACGCCGGTGGCCGAGGTCGAGCAGGTGGCCGGTGGCCAGAAGGCCGCCTTCGACGCTGTCGGTCACGACGCAATCGGCGACGACGTCGGCGAAGTGCCGGAAGAGGAGGACAAAAGGGATCCCCGACTGCCGGAGCAGTGTGAGATCGCGCTGATCAGTCTGGACCGGCGTGACGAGGATCCCATCGACCCGGTTCGCCATGAGCATGGCGAGGCAGCGGAGGGCCTGGTCCTGGGAATCGGCCGAGTTGCAGAGGAGGAGGCCGAAGCCGGCCGCGTTGGCGACCTCCTCGACGCCGCGGAGCGCCTCAGCGAAGGTGGGGCTGGCGTTGTCGGTGATGAGCACGCCGAGGGTCCTGGTGCGGCCGGAGGCGAGCGCCCGCGCGACGGAGCTGGGTGTGTACCGGAGGCGCTCGGCGACGGCGCGCACGCGGGCGCGCGTCTCGGGGTCGAGCTCGCCCTTGTCGTTGAGCGCCCGGGAGACGGTCGTGTGGGAGACCCCCGCCTCGCGGGCGATGTCGTGGATGGTCACACGTCCTGGTCGTCCCACGCCGGCGTGTCCCTCGCCCCTTCCTGTTGATCGTTCACGTGTGCGCACACGTGAACGGGGCGATTGTACCACCGCCGAACGGCCCTGTCAACCAACGGGGCCGCGGGACGGTGTGCGCGGGACTGCAGAAAAGTCGCATGTCGGTCACGCTGGGCGACCGTAAATCACCGTCCTCACCGCTCAAACGTTGCCGCATCAGGCGAGAACGCCCAGGGCACCGTGCCGCTACAGGTGGTTCCCGCCGATCCCCGTTTCTCGATGCGCAGCGTGACCGCCGTCGGCATCGAGAGCAGAATGATGCCGCGGGGATTGCCCAGGTTCAGGCCCCCGACCGTCCGGCCGGAGAGAAAGCGGTCGTAGCAGTAGACCGTGCCGTCTGCCGTCACCTGGCTGAAGTCCCGGTTGACTTTCCCCTCCGGCTCGGGCGTGAAGCTGTAAATGCCAGCCGGCAGACCTTTGACTGCGTTGCCGACGGAGAAGACCGGCTGGGTGGGGCTGACGTAGTCGTGTACCAGGGCGAGGAAGGCGTCCGGCTGCTGAAACGGGATGGACAGATTGACGTCGGGCGGAAACCAGTTTCCCTGGGCCGTTCCCGGCAGGTCCTGCATGTAGGCACCGGCGATGGGCTCGGCAGTGCGGCGGACCGCGCCGTCGTAGCTTGCCAGCCTCGTCTCGAACAACGCCCGCGCCTCGGGCGTGAAGTAACCAACCGGCGAAACGTAGTGGAGCATCTCCCGCATGTAGTGCGCCGGCTCGGCAAAGCCGAGGGGCGGGATCCGGTAGTCGACGGCGCCGAAGTCGACGCCCGCGGCATCGCCCGAGAAACCGGCCACCTCCCCGGCGCCGGCGCGCAATGACACGACACTCCGACATCCCTTGACGGTCGTCCCACCCGTCTGATACGGGGGATTGCACCGCACATCCCCGGTCTTCGCTTCCTGCAGCAACCGGTCGGATAGTGACGAGAGGTGCCCGAAATACGCCTTGAGCTCCCGACACGGGTAGAACGTGAGTCCATATCCTGTCTTGTTCAGCCCGACGTACTCGGTCCAGGTGATCTCGATCACCCAGACGTCGCCGGGCAGGTAGACGGGCCGTCGCGGCGGCGGCTCGCCTGGCAGCGCCAGCGCAAAGCTGGAGTGCTTTGCCGGGAAGACGTGAATCGGCGGCGAGACGAACCCGAGGGGACGGAACGCTCGGAAGTCCTCCAGACGCATCGGGATCGTGGTGAAGAGCGGTGTGGCAAGGTCCGGGCACACCGGAACCTGTGCCAGAGGGTTCCTGGCCTGCGGAGACGAGCCTCCGGGCGGGCGACTCGGCGCCGCAGCCGCCATGCTCGCAACAGCCGTCGGCATCGCGAGAGTGCTCGTCGGCACCACCGACGCCGCGGAGTCGGCGCAGGCGGCGAGAATCACCGCCAGCAGGACGCCGGCCACGGCACGCCGAGCACCGGACGCTGGGTGTGAGGCTGCGCTCTCGGACCGCCCTCTCCTGTCCATCCCCTTCTTCCTTCCTGGGCATCGTGTCGGCGCCGGTCGGTTGCTGCGGCTCTCCTCCCTGCAGATGCGGGCGCCCGACGTCGTGTTTGCCTGAACTCTCACGACCATTCGACCATGGCCGACCCTCGGTCGTCAAGACCGCTGGCATGAGGCCTGATTCCTGTGCCATAATGCCCACCGCCGGACGACGACACCGCCGCGTAGGACAGCCTGCATGTCGCCAGCCTGTTGTGCCGCGCCATCGCGCCGCAACCTCGCGCGCCCTCCCACAGACCACGGCAACCCGTCGTGCTCGGCAGGCGGGTTGTGGCGACGCCGGTGATTCGCCATCCGTCGGTCCGCGCGGCGGCGGTCGTCCTGGTGGTCGCCGCCGCCGGCCTGGCGCTCGCGATTCAAGGGTGGCGGGCGAGAACGCCGACGTTCGACCTCGTGTCGCCGATCCTCAGCGCCCACGCGCTCGTGAGCCAGGGCGTCGTCCCGGATCGGGGCACCCTGAGCGGCTTCGGCTCGTTCATCCCGCCCGGCACGAGCTGGCTGCTGGCCCCGGGGGTGCTCCTGTTCAGGGATCCCCGGCTGTATGAATTCGTCGGCGGCGGCCTTCTCTACGTTGGAACCCTGGTCGGCCTGCTCCTGCTCGTCCGAGCCTGTTTCGGCATGCGCTGCGCGGCCCTGTCGGTCCTGTTCTACGGGCTCTCAGGCACCGGCCTGTACTTCGCGGGTTCGCTCTGGCCTCGGGGGCATCCTTTCTTCTTTGTGTGGATGGTCTACTGGATCGTTCGCTGGGTCCAGCAGCGGAATCCGAGCTTCGCTGCCGCCGCCATTGCGACCTGGGCTGCGGGCATGTACGTCTTCATGGAGCTGGCGCCGGCCGTCGCGGTTCTGGGGGTCGCGTGGCTGCTCTACCGACCGCCGATCCGGCCGCTGCCGATCCTCATCGCCGTCGGGCTCGCCGCCGTGCTCTGGCTTCCCTATCTCCGATTCGAGGCGACGCGCGGCTTCGCCGACGTGCGATCACAGGTGCTACGCGAGGCGATGTACCCGCGGAACGATCGGGACACCTGGTGCGACCCCGGTTTGACGATCCAGGCGCTCTCCCTCGATCAAGTCGAGCAGGCGAATGCCGGGAGCGGCATCGGGCGCGGCCTCCGTGCGCTCGTACAGCCGTTTCAGGGCGCCGACCCGTGGCTATCCCTGTTCGACGGCTTCCTGTCGAACTTCGAGCAGATGACGCCGTTTCCCGGCGCTCCCGCCCTGGGCCTCTTCGCCGTTCTGACCAGCCTGGTAGCCCTCGGCGCGCCGCCTGCCGGGGTGACGGCGGCTGTCAACGGATTCGGGGAACGGATTGAACGGATGGC